>JALYSC010000436.1 GCA_030855005.1 Bacteroidota bacterium
CTTTTAGAGGATCTGTAAAATCATCTTTTACCCCCTTTTGAAGTTCCTTGGCGTATCTCCTGGCCTGACCTCTCTTCATTCCTGTTGTTTCGCGCTCGTATTGGCGATATAATTTAATACTCTGGATAGCATAGGGTAATACCTGTGCAGCATATCTCCGGTACCGCATGTATTGGCGGTATTCCTCGTCATTGGCAAAAACACGGGGAGCCTTGACAACCACTTCCGGAATGGTGGCAACGAAAATAGTGTCACTCCCGCTAATTCTCACCCGCATGACGCGGCCGTCATTATACACCAGCGTAGTGTCATATACGGACTGGCCTGAAAGGGTGTTTGCCAGGAGCAAAAACCAGAGAAAACAGATGAGGTGTGAAGCCTGCTTCATTTGGATAGTAACGACGAAGATACCGATGTAGTTTGTTGTGCTGGTCCCTGTATGCCTAATAAACTGTCAAATAAGCACAGGTCAATGCCCCGGTTCCTGTCAATACACGTAATCTCAGATCATTTCTCAGCACACCTGCATACAAGGGCTGTTTTTTTTCAACGGATCAAGGTTATGCTGCCAGCGAATATTCGCGATCGCAGTTCGCCATTCTTATTATAACCCAGATTAATCAAATAGGCGTATACACCCGGGTTTAGATAATCTGCTCTAAAGGTTCCATCCCATGAGACAGGCATAGAATTGCGTTCATATATTAAATTACCCCAGCGGTCAAAGATCTGACATTGAATACCGGATATCTCCAAATCAGGACCAGGAGTCAGCGTAAAGAAATCATTGATATTATCACCATTGGGACTAAACACATCAGGTATATAAATATCATCCTGTACAATGCAATCCAATCCATATACCACCTGGATAGTTTGATCAGCATCAATACAGGGTGTCGATACATTAACAGAATAGGATCCTGGCGCACTAATAGTTAGCATGGGAAGAACAGAACCGTCATTCCACAAATACTCAGCAGAAAATAATTGAGTCACATCCAGTATAACTACTTCTCCTTCACAAATCGAAATAGTGGGATCCACATCAATGACAGGAGTGCGTGTATCCACCAGCAGATTAAACAAATCCGTATAGGTTCCACAATTATTGGAGACCGTTAAAGAATAGGGTTGTGTTTGATCAGCCACATAAGTAGCGTTGTGCGTACCATCCTGCCAGGTAAGAAGATCAGTTGTGATGGGTGCAATCAGAATAATAGACTCGCCATCACATATCGTTGTGTCAATACCTATATCAAATGCAAGTGGAGCAAGCGTGTAAGAAACGAGCATAGTATCTGAAGCTGTGCCACAATGATTTGTTTCTGTCAGCGAATATATTCCTGCTTGTGTAACCATAAAAGTTGAAAGCGAAGAACCATCCTGCCATTCAATGCTTGTATTTGCAGCTGCAAGAGAGATAAGTTGAAGTGACACACCTTCGCAAAGTGAAGTATCAGGACCAATTGTTGGAGAAGGAACCACGTCACTAATAGTCACCTGCACAGAATCAGCATCCACACCACAAGCATTTGAAACTTGTATAAAATAAAGTCCTGATGTAGCAGCAGTATAGTTTGCGTTTATACTCCCATCCTGCCATAGATAACTTACACCGCCAATACCTGCTGCCAGGGTTATCATGTCGCCTTCACAAGCAAGGACATCGGGACCAAGATCTACAGAAGGACCAGTAGCATCATCATAGATCGTAACTGTATCAATAGAGACTCCACAATCATTTGCGATTGTAAGAATTATATCTCCCGAAGTCATCGTCGTGTAAGTTGTACCCGAACTTCCATCCTGCCACAGATAAGTTACATTGATGATACCCGGATTAATGATGATCGTTTCCCCCGGACATAAAGGCTGATCATTGCCAAGACCAAGGCCCGGCACATCCGGTAGCTGATTGATATTGATAGTGTCTGCACTCGTGCCACATTCATTTGAGATAGTTGCATAAACCTGACCTGGTATGGTAACCAGGTAATCCGGTTGTACTGATCCATCATTCCATTCAATGGAAATATTTGAAAATGGAATTGTAATAGTGAATGTTTCCCCAGCACATATTGAAGTATCCTGACCCAAATCAAGCGATGCAACATCTGTTAAACCTGTCACCTCTAGTGTATCTGAAACGACACCACAACTGTTAGTGACATTGGCGATAATTTGACCCGGTGCTGAAACATTAAAATCAGAATTGGTACTTCCATCCTGCCAAAGCCAGGAATCAACATTTGAACTTGAAGGGATTATTTGAAAAGCATCGCCGGAACAAAGTGATGTATCACCACCAAGAGTAACCGTTGGTAATGGACCGAGATCTATAACCGTGACGGCATCATTAGCTGATCCACATGAATTAGATACAGTGAGACTATACGTTCCGGCAGAGGAGACTAAAAGCGCAGGTGCATTAGATCCATCACTCCACAAGAAGGTAACTCCCGAAATACCGGATTCGATGAGCACACTTTGACCATCACAAATGGAGAGTGACGCAGGAAGATCAACAGATGGAGGTGTGTCATTGATTATAACGTCAACAGTATCGGAAGCAAAGCCACACATATTTGAAACCTCCAGCCAATAAGAACCTCCTGTGTTGACATTCAGCGAATCTGCATTTGATCCATTCTGCCAGTTATAATTAACTCCTGATTCCGTTGCATATAATGTATACACTTCACCCGGACAGAGGAGAATATCAGTACCCAAATCCGGTGTAACAGGAAGAGCAACATAGCCTATAATGACATTATCAATTCCAACACCGCATGCATCGGTAACAGTAAGTGAATACGTACCGGGACCAGTGACTAAAAATTCGGTTCCGGTCGAACCATCCTGCCACACATAATTTCCTGCCACTCCATTGCTGGTTAAAACAAGTGTTTGCCCTTCGCACAACATTTGATCAAAAGGCAATTCGACCAGCGGTGGAATATTTTGCGTGATCACTTCAATATCATCGCTCACTGTAAAACAGGAATTGAAAACAGTTACGCTATAAGCTCCGCCGGTTTGTACTTCGAAGGTTGGATCTTGTGATCCGTTTTGCCAGGTATAGCTATCAACGTACAGAACATTTTCAACACTAAGCGTGATGGGAAGCTGACCTGAGC
>JALYSC010000437.1:0-1291 GCA_030855005.1 Bacteroidota bacterium
TGTCAAAAGTCCTGATCACTTTTCCTTGTATATCCATCAGTCGAATAGTCAATTGATCACCAATAATTGTATTGTCAGGCTTCAGGTAGATCAAATCACCGTCAACAGGATTTGGATAAATAAGAAAATGACCTGAGACATCAGATGGATCATATGTACCGGTAGCACCTTCAATTAATTTGAAATTATCTACATGCACCTTGAGATAATAATCACCTGAACCAGATGTGGTATCCCTTGCAGAAAATATAATGCGAACGTCATCACGCGATCCAGTCAATAGCAGGTCTGTTGTATAAGTTATCCATGCACCGAATATGGAATCATTGGTGAATTCAGCTATTAGTGTAGTGTCATCACCTGCCGCCATCAAAACAGTAAATCCTACAAACTGATTAGGTGGAAGTTCGCACAACCAATAATCAAAAGACAGGCGAGGGATCAGTACTGTATCCAGATCCATAGACGGAGAACTTAATACTGTTGTTCCATGACTAACTTCATCATTTTGAGCTTGTGGTGAGGTCGAAAGTCCTGTCGAATATAATTGTGAACCGACATCATTTGGAGAATCCTCACCTGATCCGCATAACCAATTATCGAACAAGAGTTGTTTTGTTGGAATACCACGGGTCCAGGGACCTTCTGCGACAACACCTGAAACAACCCAGCCAAGATCAAGATCAAAATCATCTTTATAGCCACTCTCAACCTGCAGTGTAACAATTTCAGTTTGATTAAGTGATATGAAAAACTCTGCGGTGGCACCCCATACACCTGCCTGCACATCGTACTCTCCTTCGAAAACAGCAGGGATCAGGAAATCACCATTCGCATCACTTGTTGCTTCAAAAATTCCCTGCTCACCTGATAATACAACTCGGGCATTAGGCAGAGGATTTCCGTTTGGATTAAGAACTTTCCCACCATATGAAAAAACCTGGAGAGGATTTAATTCAAATAACGGAGTCAATACATCGCCATTTATAAAGAAAGCAGTAATTACTTTTTTGTGGTATCCAGTTTTAAAAACAGATATAGCATAGGACCCTGGAATGGCTTTTCCTGTTTTGAAAGTACCATCAATTTTTGTGGATTGGGGCAAAATGATCTCATCGCTTAAGATAGTAACAGTTGCTCCCTGAATAGGCAGTTTGGTGATAGAATCAATTACAGTTCCTTCAAGAAATGCAGCACGTACATAATTTGGAATAAACACAAAAAGTCCGCTGGTACGATCGGATGACAATATTTTACCGGATGGCAAAAACGGGTAGGATCCCCATACGCC
>JALYSC010000437.1:1301-2409 GCA_030855005.1 Bacteroidota bacterium
CCTTCATAACCTCCATGAGCCCCAAGCCATGAATCAAAACTTCCTACTTCAACAAGATTATCAGGGCGAGATCCATCCACAATCAAAGTGCCATTGGAATAGTATGCAATGATGATAAAATCATTCCATACAAAAACGTTGTGAGGAATGGAGCCAAGTCCATCTGTTGCTGCCTGACGAAAGCGATCTACTTCAACGATATTCGCAGGATCCTGAATATCATATGCTGTAACGTAGGAATTAGCGCGTTCATCGGTCGTATATAAATAGCGGCTATCATCTGACAACCATGCGTTGTGAGTGAATTCATTAGGAGTTTTGACCCTACCAAGTGTAATAACATTTTGCGGATCATGGATGTCATAGATCGAGAGATCACCCGCATAAATCTCTGCGCTGTACAAAATACTATCACGTGCATATACATCATGAGAATAAATCGCAGGGGCAAAACCCAGGAAGATTGGATCTATTGGATTGGTCTTGACATCAAGCATGACTACACCTCCTGAATTGAGATTACTTCCATTGAGATATAATATGCCATTCTCATCTGTAAAGAGCGAGTGTGCTTTTTCAAATGGTTTTGGACCGGAAGGCGTAGGAATGGAATCAGACCAAATATAAGTTTCGACGGAGTCAGGCAGGTACTGAAGATCGATGATGAGTAAACCAACACGCGCTTCAGAACTTACATACGCATAATGTCCGAACGTATTAATATCGCGCCACAGATTATTAACGCCAGACACAAATACAACTTCTTTAATTGGAGTACTATCCACATTGACTATAGATACTCCTGTATTTAAACCAACCAGGGCATATTCACTGCCATCTGGAGCAACCCATCCGCAAACATCATTGACTCCGGCAACATAATCCATGCTGTCCTGGAGGACCATGTTGAGATTCGTCTGGGAGTGAAGAGGGTGGTGAATAAAAAAGACAACGAGGAGAAAAGTAAGGCATGCCGCAAGTACTCTCATAGATCAGATATTGGACTTTTGTTAAATAGAGGCTCCAAATTAAGGATTTACAACCTTAATCAACGTCGATTAACAGATCCTTTATCATGTTGTCAGGCAGACTTCCATGGTTTGTATGG
>JALYSC010000437.1:2419-3137 GCA_030855005.1 Bacteroidota bacterium
TGTATGGTGCAGGACTAATCTCGCTTTTAGGAGAGTCTTTTGGTATTGTCATGGCAAGGCCAGGTCTCAGGGTCTCGAAGCATTGGGCTGGTAACTGTTGATAGATTGCTGTCCCTTCAGTTTTCCAACGAATCATTTCATTGGAGACTTCCTTGATAATCTTTCCGGGATTCCCCGCCACCACGCTGCGGGCAGGGATTTTCTCACCTGTTTTGATAAAGGTGAGAGCTCCTACGATGCATTCAGGTCCAAGCTCTACCTCATCCATGATGACAGCATTCATCCCAACCAAACAATTTCTACCTATGATAGCTCCGTGTATCACAGCACCATGACCGATATGTGCCCCCTCCTTTAGATACACGGTAACTCCAGGGAACATATGGATAGTGCAGTTTTCCTGGACATTACAACCGTCTTCGATGACGATCCCTCCCCAATCACCTCTGATGGCAGCACCGGGGCCCACGTATACATTCTTACCTATGGTGACATTGCCAGTGACTGCCGCAAGGGGATGAATAAAGGATGTTGGGTCTATGACGGGGGTGTAATTGTTGAATGAGTAGATCATGGATTTGTGACTGGCTGTATAAGATTTCAAAGGTAATCCACAGCCCCCAAAACCCCTTCTCCTAAGTAGTGGCACTACTAGTAGTGCCACTACTAGTAGTGCCACAGGGGTCTAACGTGCTGATTGTCAGAGGCTCCGGATAGT
>JALYSC010000058.1:0-5781 GCA_030855005.1 Bacteroidota bacterium
ATGTTACATTCTCTTCCGAATTAAAAAATGGCATCATCAAATTTCCCGGTGAAGGTGGACAACTGCGTGGTATCGTGCTGGACATTGCTTATGATGGTGGCGAACGCAAAGATGGAAAGGATTCTTACCTGCGGGTAAATCTTCGAAATAGTTCTTTCCAGGGAAATAATTTAAAATCAAATCTTCGTCTGGAGAATTTGAAAAGTCCTGTAATTGACGTGGATCTAAAAGGCTCATTACCTGTAAGCTTACTAAATCTTGCACTCGATTCCACGCTTTGGAATTTTAAGGAAGGGCTTTTTGATTTTGATCATTTTGTTTTGAAAGGAATGGATTCTAAGTCATTTTCCACAAAATCATTTATTGAAAAAAGCGCTGGCAAATTTTCCACAAAAGGTGTACGATTTACCTATCAGAAAGACGTAATTGAAATGGGCGATGGCGATATCGATCTTGCTGAAGATGGTACCATGAAACTTCAGCTTGAAGATTTTACCTGGAATAAAGCCAAAGGTGAAGATGTCGAAGGTGTCATTCAATTTCATAATGACAAAGTTGATTTTGAACTTTCAGGAAATCACAGTGAAGGGAAAGTAAAATCGAAAGGCGTGCTGACAGGATGGGGTGGCGCACCAGTGTTGCGAGCCAACTGGATTGTGCAGGGAATAGAAATGGATCAACTGCTTTCTTCCTTCGGAGATTTCGACCAGACCTTTATCACTTCACACAATTTGAAAGGCAAAGCAAATGTGTGGACTGAAACAATTATTCCCTATGATAAAAATGGAAATATTCAAATCCAGGACGTTGCTGTAAAAGCTGCCATTGAAATCAACGATGGACAATTACAGGACATGAAGATCCTCGAAGACTTCAGTAAATATGTTCACCTCGACGACCTGCGCGATATTCGGTTCAATACCTTCCGCAATTACCTGAAGATCGAAAAAGGAAATGTGTATTGCCCTGTCGTATTTATCCAAAGCAGCGCTATAAATCTTAGCGTCAATGGCATCCATAGCTTTGATCAGGACATCCTCTACAACCTTAAGATCAATGCCGGCCAGACTGCCTCCAACAAGATGAAAAAAATCGATTTCATCAAGAGGGTCAAGCAGGCAAAGAAAAGCGGCTGGATCAATCTATACTTTGTCTTAGCCGGTTCCACCTCTGATGTCAAATATGAGCAGAACCAAAAAGGTGTGATTGCTTCCTTCGAACAATCGGCCGAGATGAAAGAAACGCTGCGCAATTACCTCGTGGATACGTTTGGTCATGATGTGTATTGGATCGAGCCCAATGAGTGGGAGGATATCCCGGAGTATCAATAGCGCACGCGCATCCTCATCGTGAATCGTCAGTCGTCAGTTGTCAGTTGTCAGTTGTGAATCGTGAATCGTGAATCTCTGGTCACTGAGGAGTCGAAGTGTTCTCTGCGGTCTCTGCGCCTCTGCGTGAGATGTATTGTTGGTTCTTTTTGGATGTTATATTAATTGTAAAAATCAGAATTTTAAGACCATACCAGATCTCCGAAAATTATTCGTGATCAACTCATACAAGAACAAACCTGAACCGATTCCAGGTTGCTTATCAACTGTAATCATATTATCGCCTGCAAAAACTTCCTTCGCGATTGAAAATACTTTTTTCCCAACTGCGTCATACAAATTGAGTTCTGCTATTCCTTTCTCTTTTGTATTAAATGAAAAACTAACATTTTCCTTCCATGGATTTGGAAAAACAGTTACATACTCTTCTATTCCTGCAGATTTTATGACAAGATGTGGTTCATAAATATTTTGCTCTGCATCATGCACTTCCGCATCAGTCATTTCTGAGTTGATGCTGAACCTTCCGGCAAGGCTCCCTTTTCTTTTCGCTCGCGCCATTACAGTAAAAAGCGGGTCTGACTGATTCACCTCTTTTGCATCAAGATCGAACCAACTACAAGTCATGTGATCATCAAGTAAAGCATAGGTATCATCAGTCATACTGATTTGTCCCGGAACAACTCCTAAAAATTCCAGGTCAGGCTCCGACATCGTAAATTGAAAACCTTCCATGCTAAATTCTGAGGTAGAATAAATTGGAATGGAAATCAAGTCATTGGCTTTAAAAGTTTGTTGGTGTGTCTGCCAGCCAACTGGGGAATTGTTACTGCGGGTTAATATGCTGGTTGCATTCGGCTGCACGGTTCCATTGACATCACCGATTTTGATAGCAACAAAATCCAGCCCTGCAATACTTGAACCCAGATCGTGAATCAAAATTGTTTCTGAATATGGATTTGGATCATCCGGATTATTAAACTCAAAATCTGCTGGAATAAATCTCCAGCTTTTATTTGCAGGAAATTCCTGGTAAATCCCAAGGATAAGTTTTCGTAACTCTATTAGATCTATCGCGGAAATATTTTGGCTGTTATTTGCATCTGCTGCTATCAGATCATAAGGACTTGAAATATCTTCTATCCCTAACAAATGTTTTTGAATCCTTACCAGATCCAATGTGGAAACTCCATTTTTATGATTGTCATTTCGTTCACAAGAGATTTCATAATCTTCACCCAATACAAGATTGCTAAAATGATATTTTCCGTCACCCGCAGTGATATAAGTAGGAAACAGTATTCCGGGTGATGTTAAAGTGACTTCAACTTTTTCAACGGGATGAAGATATTTTGTATGAATTTCTCCAGATATCATGGGATCATTTGGATCTCCACAATCAAACATACCATTGTCTGTAAAAACGACAATAAAACTATCCTGATAAATGGAGCGTTCACTCCATTCAATTATTCCATTACAGTCTGTGTCCTTACCCTTATCTGCTATCCAAAAAAATTTATTTACCGGTACTCCCCAGTTTGGTTCCACACAAATATAGTATGAGGTGTCTGTCAGGACTCGATCCGGAAGTAGGCTTACCATTAGTTCACTTGAAGTTGAGCAATCATCCAGCCAAGATTGTATGAGCGTATCAATTTTGATTCTAAAATTTCCACCTCCACCGGCAACAATAATTAATAAATCATCAGAAAGAACAAATGTGGGTTTGGAACAATCATACAAGTTGATCTGCTTTTCCAGCCTGGATTCATTTCCACAAGAATCTATAACAAACCAAATTATTCGATGATAAGGTTGACATCCAGATGTATAGGGCAACCCATTTTGCATAATATCAAATTCGGATGCCAGCTCAGTATCATATCCTAAATCAACTTCGCCATTTTCATCAACCACAACGGCAGTCAGCGGTCGAATAATAATTTCCGCTGAAGTATCAAATAATACGGCTCTCACTTCATATTCCAGCTCAGTACCGCAATCAATTTGGACACGAGTTGTCTGAGATAAATGCACACTGCAAGATGATGCCCCTCCCCCAGATACAATTGGTTAGTGGCGGGCAGTCGCACACCCGGATCTGATGTACATAAAGAAATAGAATCGGAAGTAGTATCCAGGAAAATGGGTTGGGCTGAAATATCCTTGATGTCAATAAGACATAACAGGATCGCGGCCACTAGGGTGTAGCTGATGTTCATGGCAACAGGGTTTCAGTGAACGGGGTAATTCACTGTGGAATAAATATAATAAAAAAATCTGAAAGCATGAAACGTCAATCGTGAATCGTGAGTCACGTCAGTCGTGAATCGTGAATCTCTGGTCATGAGCGGTGTCGAAGTGTGAGTTGTGAGTTGCTTGCACTGAGCGGAGCCGAAGTGTGAGTTGTGAGTAATCAAAAAATAAATTTTCTTTACGCTCTTTGCGGCTTTGCGCGACTCTTTTCGCTGCGACTCTGCGTGAGATCTTCTGTCGACTTAAATTTATCTGTGCTTAAAAAAGAATAATCTGTAGCACGAATTTAAACCACTCACGATTCACGGCTCACGTTTCACGATTTCACAATCTCCACCATCCATTTTTCCAGAAAATATTCTTCAGAAAAAAAATCATTGACAGGCATAAAATTCATTTTGAAGATGGGAAGTAATTCCTTACGCATTTCACGCTGATCACCGCCCTTGAGGCAGAGCCAGTGACGTGAAAGATGTTTTGTCCACAATACCAATTGCTTTAGCGAACTCACGGCACGACTCAATACAATATCATACTCTCCTTTGTGTTCCTCCGCACGGGCTTGCACCGGAATTACATTCTTTAATTTTAATGATGCCGCAATTTCGCTCACGACCTTGATTTTTTTCGCAGTAGAATCCAGCAATGTAAACTGAACATCAGGATACATAATCGCCAATGGAATCCCCGGGAAACCACCGCCTGTTCCGATATCAATAACCTTCATCCCTGACTTAATTTGCCCGGACTTGACTATTGCAAGAGAATGCAATACATGATGCAGATACAGATTATCAATATCCTTGCGACTGATCACATTGATCTTTTCATTCCACTCAGCATACAATGGTCCCAAAGCGATTAACTGATTTCGCTTCTCAACATCCAGGTCCGGAAAATACCGATCGATCAGTTCCATGTTTTCTTTTTATTCATCATTGTATACATACCCATCGCCCCAAGATAGAAGGCATATTGCAATTCGAGAAGCGGATAAAATTTTACCGTATCAAGATCTCCAAGAGACGCAGCCCATAACCCATAACATAACCACCGGATACCAAGCCCAATAATAAACACAGGTAGAAATCGCATGGCAGGAAAGCAAAAGAAAAGGACCATCAATAAAATCCAGTGAAAGATTAATGCAATTCCAAAAATCCCGGGCCTCCACCAATGTTGAAATGAATAATGATGTCCGGCAGACATATGCCGGTGTTTCTGTTTCCACAAAGCAGGCCATGTCTCTGCAGACTCACTGAAGACATGCGCCTTCTCTTCATAACAAACAAAATACTGAACGGAAGGAGGAAGTGATTGAATCGTGAGGTCATCATCTCCATATGGAACATCCAAAAACGAATTTCCCTTCATGGCCTCAAAAAATACGTGACGCGGATAGAGGATATTTCTTCCCACACTCATATAAGGTCGGCCGTGCAATGCTGCAGAGATATATTGAATACCTGTCATCACTGTTTCAAATCGAACGAATGTATTAAGCCATCCGGATGCTTTAGTATAAGGTCCATATCCGAGGACAACACCTTGCCTGCCTCCTGCTTTCACCATCAGTCTTATCCATTGATCGGAAGAGGGTTCGCAATCAGCATCCGTAAAAAGAATCAAATCAAAAGACGCATGGTTTACTCCTTCCAACAAAGCTGCTTTTTTACCCTGGCCACTATTTTGAAACACTTTGATCTGAGCATGCTCCAAAGTAAAATTCTGAATGGCTTTTAGATTCTCTTCATTACTGTTGTCATCCACGATGATGATTTCGAAGAGCGGATAATCCAGTTTCAGGATAAGTCCAAGATTTTGTAGAAAACGCTCTCCTTCATTTTTATGTGCAATCACGATGCTGACGCCCGGCCAGTCGATGATCATTTTTGGACGGGAGGAAGGCTTTTTCCTGAAAATGACCATCCAATAACCTGTCAACACCAGGAGTGAGAAGAACCAGGACCAGATAATTATCGAGATCAAGAGAGCAGAGGATTAAAGGATCAAGGGGTAAAGAAAACAGATTTAGATCTGTCTACCCCCTGCTCCCTGAAAGAAGTACTTTGGCTTCTCTAACCCCCTACACCCTGAAAGGGGCGCTTTGTTGATAGTTCCTAAAACAGATCTTCTTAGGTCCCCCTTTCAGGGCAGGGCTAATCAGTTATATTTTTTTAATATAGGATATTTT
>JALYSC010000058.1:5791-10618 GCA_030855005.1 Bacteroidota bacterium
CCAGGCAATCTTCCACTTTGTTTCGATATCTCTCCAACGCATATTTAATTGAAGAACAACCTATCGATCTAAATACACTAATGGTGACAGATTTGATAAGCGACAAATTTGCTGATATTCTTTTATCCACAATGAGGCTTCCATCTTCATTTTGAATTACATCTTTCACCCGGTGCAAATTGTTTTCGATACTCCAATGTGCTCGAATACCTAATGCAAAAAGCACTGCTTTATCTTGTGATAAACTGCTGATGTAATAGTGCTTTTCTAAATATTGATGTCCTTCACGCTCCCCTTCATTAGTTACCTCAATGATTCGATTTATATTCTTCCATCCTGGGGGTATATGTCCGTCTACATTGAGGAATACTCCCACCTTTCTTTGTTCTTTACGACCTTTGTTGGTTTCCTTTTTTTCAAAGCTATCTACGGGCGTGCTGTTGAGTACGATTTTTTGGATCCCATCAAATAGTGCTTTTTGATTCTTTTTGACTTGTATCACATACTCATTTCCACTATCCACGATGGCTTGGAGTGTTTTTTTTGACAATGAAGTGCATCCAGAGTTAAAACCATTCCCTTTTGCTCCAATTTAGATATCAGATCCTGAACACTATGGATTTCAGATTGGACCTTATTTTCATACGCCTGACTTACAAGCACCATACCGGTGTGATGATTAAACGCGCTCACCATCGCCTTGAAATTCTGATCTGTGCTGAACGCTTGGGTTGCTGTAGAACGCTGTCCTTTACCGTCTATGCTATACCAATTCTGTTCATTGACATATTGACTCGCCCAATTGTAAAAGGCTTTGTTGATATGCTCAAAGCTGACCTCAGCACAGAAGGTTCGTAAAATGGTATAGCCTGGAACCACCTCCAAATTGAATGTCTGCTTGAAATAATCTGAGTTAGCTCTGATGAATCGAGCCATTTCGTTTAATCCATAGTAGCCGCTTAAATGAGCTAAAACGATCATGCTTACAAATGGATGGAAAGGATGACGCAAACCTTGACGGCTACGGTGATCGGGGATTTGTTGAATGAAGTAACTTAATGGATTCATGATTTTTCTTCCAATATATTAAGAAAAAACGTAATATATACAAATTTCATATGATTCTTAATAAACAATGATTAGCCCTGCCTTTCAGGGGGCAGGGGGTTAGGAGGATCTACGTTTCATGGAGTAAGGGGGTCGGGAGGATCTCCCCCTTACACGTCGGGGCAGGGGGTGAGCAAGGACTTTGGCTTCCCTGTGGTCATTTAAGAGGATTTGAAAGAGTACTTTTGTCCTCCTTTTATCAACAAAAAATAAATATGTACAGGACACATACCTGCGGCGAATTACGGATGGATCATGTGGGCACCCAGGTGACCCTGAGCGGATGGGTGCAGGCTTCACGTGACCTGGGAGGTCTGACCTTTATAGACATGAGAGACAGATACGGCATCACGCAGGTTGTATTCAACATGGATACGGATGCGGCATTATGCCAGCAGGCAAGGAAACTTGGTAGAGAATTTGTCATCACCGTAATAGGAAATGTACGTGAGCGCTCAAGTAAAAACCCTAAGCGTCCAACAGGCGATATTGAAATCGAAGCCACAACACTCAAGACGCTCAATGCATCAAAAGTCCCGCCTTTCACGATTGAAGATGAAACCGATGGTGGCGATGAACTACGCATGAAATACCGCTATCTCGATATCCGTCGCACACCTGTACAGGATAAGTTGATCTTCCGTAGCAAGGTCGCTCTCGAGACACGCAAATATTTATCAGGTAAAGGATTTATCGAAGTTGAGACACCCAACCTGATCAAGAGTACTCCTGAAGGTGCACGTGACTTTATCGTACCCAGTCGTGTCAACCCTGGTCAGTTTTATGCATTACCACAATCACCACAGACATTCAAACAGATCCTGATGGTGGCAGGTATGGACCGCTATTTTCAGATCGTGAAATGTTTCCGTGATGAAGATTTACGTGCGGATCGTCAGCCTGAGTTTACACAGATCGACTGCGAGATGGCGTTTGTGACACGTGAAGATGTGTTGAATACATTCGAAGGTCTGACACAACAATTATTCAGCACGTTATTAAATATCGAGCTTGGAGAATTCCCAAGGATGTCTTACGATGAAGCACAGAGCCGATATGGTTCTGACAAACCGGATATTCGATTCGGGATGGAGTTTGTGGAATTTAATGATCTCGCAAAAAATAAAGGCTTTTCTGTTTTTGATGAAGCGGAATTAATTGTAGGTATCGTTGTTCCCGGACAAGCTGAGACTTATTCCAACAAGATGCTCAATGATCTGACTGAATGGGTGAAACGACCGCAGATCGGTGCAAAAGGTTTGGTAAATATTAAATATGGTAACGATGGTTCTGTCAAAGGATCTATCAGTAAATATTATGCTGAAGAAGAATTAAAAACATGGGGTGAGCGCGCCGGTGCAGGACCCAATGATATGATCCTCATCATGTCAGGTGAAACAGATCGTGTACGCAAACAACTCAACGAATTACGTCTTGAGATGGGTACACGACTTGGTCTTCGTGATAGCACTGTGTACAAACCATTATGGGTTCTTGATTTTCCATTATTTGAGTGGGATGAAGATGCGCAACGTTTTCATGCAATGCATCATCCATTCACATCACCTAATGCAAACGACATAGGCCGCATGCTTGATGGGGATCATGAGACTATGAAATCATTGCGTGCAGATGCGTATGATTTGGTGATCAATGGTGTCGAGATTGGTGGTGGTTCTATCCGGATCCATGATCGTGCTTTACAGGAAAAGAATTTTAAACTATTGGGCTTCACACCGGAGGAGGCTGAAAATCAGTTTGGCTTTCTGATGGGTGCCTTCGAATATGGTGCTCCGCCGCATGGAGGTATTGCATTTGGTTTTGATCGTCTGTGTGCGATGATGCGTGGCGAAACATCTATTCGTGACTTCATTGCATTTCCAAAAAACAATCAGGGACGTGATGTGATGATTGATGCGCCTTCGGAAGTGGATGGAGATCAGTTGAGAGAACTTTCACTAAGTCTTTTGCTTAAAAAATAATATTGGGCACCTCGCCTGATATACAATGCTGTCTGTTTAGAATGAAATAAAATATTAATTTTAACATAAAATAATTTTTAAAATAATAAGAACGCAAATACGCATATTTTAATTAAAAATTGCCGGAAGAAAATATTTTTAGTTACTGCAGACAATAGTGTTGCATACTTCGCTTGTGGTTCTAAAGGTAGAATAAAAATCTGTATGAATAAATTAATTCAGGTCATTTAACCATTTTGAGAATAGAAACGGTATTTAAATTATTATCTAATACTCTAATAAAATATAAACCGCTTATAAGCTCGGAAATGTCAATTTTAGTTTTGGCCTCTGAAATTAAACCATACATCATAACTTGCCCATTTAGACCAATTATTTCATATTGAAGTTGTTCATAAAATTTTAAATCAGCATATGAAATTAAAGTTAGCTCAGAGTTATTATTTAAACAATAAAATTCAGGATTTTTTTCATATATATTTATGATATTAGTTGAAATAGAAATATAGTTATAAAGCTCACATTCATCTGCTAAACAGCCTAAAGAGTCGGTTTTGAAAATGTAAACGTCTGTTCCACCTGTAGGAACGTTCAGTTCACCAAAAAGTATAAGTCCCCCATCATCGGCTTCAATTATATATGAGAAGTTATTACCTGCATCACTTGCTTCGTTTAGAACATACCTTCTTTCCCAAAGCTTTGTACCAGTTGTATCAATGCAGACAATCCAACCAGTACGATAATTACCTCCTGATAAAGAAGAATTTCCCTCTTGCCCACAAGCAATTATATTATGGTCAGTTGTATATATTATATCATAAAACACAGGAACTCCCCGATCTTCTCCAAAATGCTTTGTCCACATCCATTCACCTTGTTGATTTAACGATATTATACTGGGTAATTGATTGAAAGGCCCACCCTCACCTGTGGTGTCTTGTTTCCAAGTAAAATAGATATTGCTATTAAGGTCTGCACAAATGGGACCACCACTTCCAAAATCTTCTGGTCCAATTTCATAAGTCCAAACTGGGCTGTAAGTTTTATTCATCAATTCATATCGAAGGCTAAGTAAAAATGATGGTAAAGTTGGCCTATAAGCTTGTATATAATTACTGTCCTTTATCGGTATTATTGAATAGGGAAATCTATACTCCCCTTGTGTGTCAAAATATATCCTTTCTCTCTCGTTACCTAAAGAATCTAAACTGATGTACCCATTCTTTGCTGAAGGCGGATCGTTTTCATCATAGTAATTCATTCTAAAATAGAGTCGAATATCATCAGGAGAATGTGGTATTACCTTATATATTTCTATTCTATAGTCAATTTCTTGATGTATTACTCTTGGAATTATGGCAGTCCATATAAAATCACCGGTTGGGGAAATCCGATAAGCACGATATTCCGGATTAGTAGTGTCATCATAAAAAAAGCTAACCAAAATATCATCGTTTGAAAGTAGTGCGGAACGACCTTCAAATACATGATTTGGAGAATTATTAAAAGTTAATTGCCAAAGTTCTTCACCAGTATTTGATAGCTTCTTCAAATTCTGACTAACTGGTCCAGAATTTCCATCTGCATTTCTAAATGTGATATAAAAGTTACCTCCCTCTGTCTCGTCCTGAAATAGCTTGTCACTTTAAAAGCTATCAGGATGGAAAATACAAAGGAAAAAACTAAAAAGAAAGACCCATTAAGCAGATCCCCTTATGTTAAAAGGTCTGATCTGGAG
>JALYSC010000059.1:0-2666 GCA_030855005.1 Bacteroidota bacterium
GGTTTTGTTTAATTGTGGATTTTGAATCAGTTGCTCAAGGTATGATAGCATCAGCCTGTAATGCATATTACTACTCTTACATGGCGTATGGATATTGAGCGTCTGGTCAAAAATGCTCAGTCCGAAAGCATCCCGCTGTTTGCGTAACAAATTCATTACTGCAGCAGCGGCCAATGTGCTAAAACGCATTTTATTCCAACCCGGCTGATCACCAGTGAGATAAGGATATTGCATGGATGAAGAAGCGTCAATGACGATCTGGCATCGAAGATTTGTTTCTTCTTCAAACTTTTTGGAATATAACCTGTCAGTACGGGCGTAAATTTTCCAGTCAATATTACGTGTAGCTTCTCCCGGATTGTATACCCGGTGTTCGGCAAATTCCACCGAAAAACCATGAAAAGGACTTTTGTGTAATCCTATAATGAAGCCTTCTACAACCTGATTGGCTAGCAACTCCAGGTTATCAAAGGCTTTCAATTCGAATTGATCAAAATAACTCATTGGCAACAAAATAATGATTTCTTAATAGCGGGTATATATCCTATCTTATTGCATGTATATAGGATTGGTAACCCGTTTTCCGCCTAATGGGTAGAATTAGAATTAAAAAAAAGCCTCCCGGTCAGACCGGAAGGCTTTTTTTACATCACTTGGGGCAGGTTCATTATGTCGTAACTGCAGAAGCCAAAACAGCTTCCAGTTTATCTGAAAGTACTTTCTTACTTGTGGCGCCAACCTGTTTGTCGACCACCTGTCCATCCCTTAGATAAAGGATCGTTGGAATGCTGCGCACGCCATATTTAAATGAAATTTCAGGATTGCTGTCGACGTCGACCTTGGCGATGAGTGCCTTGCCTTCATATTCTTTAGCCATCTCTTCGATGTGAGGGCCAATCATACGGCAAGGGCCACACCATTCTGCCCAAAAGTCCACAACAGCAACACCTTGTTGGTCCATAACCTTCTCTTGGAAGTTTTTATCTGTTAGTTCGAATGCCATTTTAATGAAGTTGAAATTGTAGTTTGTTGATAATTAATTACCCCTTTAAACAAAGAAGGCAGGGGCAAAGTTGCAAATATATCTTTACCTCCATGTATAGTAAAAACGGCAGTGATGATGCCGATAACATAAATTTAAGAAAGCCGGGGAGAGTATTCTTTCATCGCCGTTCACTTTTGTGGGTAATCGCAGCCATTAGTGTATTGGTTTTAGACAGGATTCTTCCACAGGTTTTCGTTGACAAATGGTATTATCAGTGTGTTTTTGGATATATCAGGAGAGGTTATGATTTACTTTTTGGATGGCTGCCTATTCCAATGATCTACCTGATTGCACTAATTGTAGCAGTCAGAATTGTTAAATGGTCTAACGATTGGAAAAAAGGATTTTTGTTTCTACTCTCCAGAGCTCTTGGTGGAATTGCATTACTTGTTGCTTGCTTTTATCTATTCTGGGCATTGAATTACCGTCAGATTACGCTGCAGGAAAGACTTGGACTGCAATTAGATGATGTGACACAGGCAGACGTTGAAGCTGAGTTTTTACGTGCCACAGAAGTATTGACATCGGAAGCGAATGCATTGTCTGATCATTATACTTCGGATGAAGCAATAGCGAACCTTCACATAACAGATAATGATCTTCGGCCTGATGTAGAACGGGCGCTTGCTACACTAGGCGTCCCAAATGGAGGAAATGTACGAGTGAGGCAGCTATGGCCAAAGGGATTGTTGATGAGATGGAGTACTGCCGGTATTTACATTCCACATGCCTTTGAGGGTCACATTGATCCGGGGATGTTATCGATACAAAAGCCATTTACAATAGCGCATGAAATGGCGCATGGTTACGGAATTACGGATGAGGGTGCATGTAATTTTGTAGCATGGCTTGCATGTGTGCAGTCACGTGATCAGTGGATACGATTTGGTGGAGCGTTGACTTATTGGAGATATGTTGCTGCGGAAATACCTGATGAAGAGGTGAGGGGTGTAATTAATACATTCCCTCCAGTCGTCACCCGGGCATTAGTCCTGATCAGGGAAAATGATAAAAAGTATCCTGATATATTACCTCAAATCAGAGATGCTATCTATTCCTCATATCTAAAACAACATGGAGTGAAGGGCGGTCTGCGCAGTTACAATTATGTAGTAAAAATGGTGTCACTATATCTTAACAAGCGATATTAAAAGGGTAGAGGCAAATCTTTATATATTCGATCTTTCGAAGAATTGAAAATGAAATTGCACATGAAGCTAATTTTTACACTGTACGCATATATTTGGATGTCTGTATCAATGATAATGGGACAATCCGGTGGACCCAATGCAAATCAATTTCAGGATGTATCATTCAAAGGTTGTCCCGATCTTGAGATCATAGAAACAGTTACCAATGTGTTGTGCTCGGGTGAATGTGATGGAAGTATTGTGGTCAATGATATTCTGGAAGCAGTATTTCCTGTTGCTTATCTCTGGAGTACAAACGAAACGACGTCTTCGATCAGTGGTCTATGTCCGGGTACATATGCTGTCACCATTACAGATGATGATAATTGTGTAGTCACTGAAACTTTTATTCTCGCTGCGCCTCAGGTGCTTTCAGTAACAGCTGATGCAACTGATGAAACTATTCAGGGGCTAAATGATGGGACAGCCTT
>JALYSC010000059.1:2676-10610 GCA_030855005.1 Bacteroidota bacterium
ACGGAATCACTAATTACAAACCTTGCACCGGGGACTTACACCGTTACTGTCACAGATATCAATTTTTGTACGGCCACTGCAAGTGCTACTGTGGGCGTAGGTGGTTGCGGTACACTTAGTGCAGAAATAACACCAGAATCTTGCTTTGAAGTTTGTGATGCAGGCATAGTTGTTTCCTTCAATAATGGAATTCAACCCATCACATATTTATGGAGTACTGGCCACAGTACTGCTTCTATTGGAGATCTGTGTGATGGCACTTTTATAGTTACTGCGACAGATGCCAATGGATGTGAGGTTGTAGAGACCTATATGATCACGGGAGCCTCCGAGATACTCGTCAATATTGGATCTACCAATGAAAGTGAAACGGGAGCCGGTGACGGCACGGCGTGGGCAGAGCCAACAGGAGGTCAACCACCATATTCATATAACTGGAACAATGGAGTTACTGACTCATTATTAACTAATCTTGTTCCTGGTCTTTATACAGTCACTGTAACGGATGCGAATGGTTGTAGCGCAGTGGATGAAGTTCAGGTGAATAACACTACTGGATATTCACCCGTATCTGTAAACAGGATTAAAATATACCCTAATCCGGCTTCGGATAAGCTTTATGTCCACCATGAATTTATTGCTGATACAGAGATTAGACTTTTCTCAGTTGAAGGGATTGAATTAAAACATTCAATTAGTGGATCAGTGCTCGAACTGGGAGACATCCCTTCAGGATTATATTTGGTGAAAGTCGTTGCCGGGAAAGATTTTCTCGCTCAAATAATTTTAATTCTTAAGTAGGGATCTTAGAAAAGTCAGTAAGTTCATTTATTATTAAGGCCTCTGGAAAGTTATCCACAATTCTGTTAATCTATACCCTGATTATGGGTCCAAGATGACAATTTTCTCAGTAGCTAATAGTCGATTGTTATTCTTAATAAAAGCAAAATAGATTCCACAAGGAAGTCCTGCCCTTTCGATTTCAAATTTTTCTGCCGAGATTTGAAACATTCTTTTTACAATTTTTCCTTGCAGATTGCAGAGAATTAACTCAACATCATCCAGAAAATAATCAAATTGAATCGTTGTTGAGATAGAAAATGGGTTTGGGTAAACGATAACCTTATTCTTTTGTGAAACAACTGCGAGGCCGGTACTGAGGACATTCCCAAAAGAATCTGTCTTTATCATCGCAAGATCTAAATCTCCCGATGAAAGCTGAGTTATATAGCCGGTTAATATGAAACCTTTGTCTTCGGTTTGGCGGATCGATTTTGCCCCAACGCAATTATCTAATAGGCACAAGAAACCAGGGTCATAATCTGAAGAGAAATATTTTTGATCCCAGGAAATATTTCCTTCGATATCAGTTTTAACCAATATCATACTATTAGTATCATGCACTGAATAACCACCGATGGCAAAACCACCATCACTAGTTTGTATGACTGAGGTGGATCTATATCCGGGCCAGGTCCTGGTCCAAATCGAATTTCCATTAACATCCGTTTTCAAAAGTCCTGAGGGAGTAAGATGATTTGAATTTCTTGCCAGTATGTATCCTCCGTCATTGGTTTCTGCTAATATATTATTGCTGGTATTGGTAAACGCACCCGGGAATGATTTTCGCCAAATTGTGGTCCCATCCTTATCCGTTTTTTCAAGGTAAACACTGTCGAAATAACTATAACTAAATCCACTCATTACAAAATTGCTGTCAGCTGTTTGAATAATGTACAACGCTTGAAATGGGATGTCCCTGCACCATAAAAAGGAACCTGCACTGTCAAATTTCTGAAGAACATCACCGGCAGTAATGTATCCGCCATCAAGTGTTTGTTGTACCGCCTGACCCCAACCTTGGCAGCTTATTTTTTGCCATAACGTATTACCATGAATATCCAGCTTAATAAGTAGTACTCTGGGTGACGATGGATACGTATACCCACTTACCACAAAAGCACTATCAGCGGTTTGGATTACATCAAAACCGATCATTCCGGGTCCACCGATTATCTTAGTCCAAATCGTATCACCAAAAGAATTAGTTTTGATTATCAAAACTTCGGATATCATTGGCTCTGTGAGATCAGTATTAAGGCCTGTAATGATGTAGCCCCCATCAAAGCATTGTTTTACAGCATATCCAGCTTGATTAGTACTGTCTCCAAATGTTTTTTGAAATGTGATTTGGGCATTGAAGCAAGCAGGTGGTAGGACGAGCCAGAACAATAGAAATAATTTTGATTTCATTTCAAAGTATTATTTACACATTTGATTAAATGTAGTTTTCATGATTACCAATTTAAATGGTTTTACATCTCTACCTATTCCTTTGAATAATCCTGCATTTCGTGTACCTATCAATAAATTACCATCGTGGTCAAATTCCAAACAAGTAATATGATTTTCGGGTAATTTAGAATTTTCCGTATTGATAAGTATAAATGCATAATGATCCCAATATAATATCCCATTCCGGGTTCCTACATAGGTTCGCCCCTCGGCATCACAGGCGATCGAAGTAATGTAATTGTCAGGTAGTTTTGAATTATTTACTTTCATCAGCCAAATTTTAAAATTGGATTTATTGATGCGATATAGTCCCTCGGATGTGCCGACCCAGGTGAACCTGTCGATTTCATCGATAGCGGTAATGACAATGGAATTGTCCAATGAGAGCAATGTTGTCCAATATAGGATTTTGTTGGGCTGATTGTATGTATTTAGGAAGGGTATAAGGGCTATGATAAATGTAATCATGGTTGAAGAAGTATTCGTCTATTCTTATTCAAAACTATCTCCAGCATTCCTTCCTTGCAACTACATAATCATGTAATGATTAATGCGCGCGTCTTGTCATACCCATTTGTTTTTGAGCGCTTTGCTGACGGCTTCGGTCATCGAATGCACGTGTAGTTTTTCATAGATCTTTTTGATATGAAAGCGCACGGTATCAATACTCAGTTGGCATTCGGAGGCAATCATTTTATAACTCATGCCGCGCGTCAACAGCGTAAGGATTTCTTTTTCCCTTTCAGTTAAATCAAGGTTTGCATCAGTTGGTGGACTTTGTTCCCTGAACATGCCCAGTACTTTTGTAGCGATGACATTTGTCATGGGAGCACCACCGGCATACGCGTCCTTGACGGCTTCAAGGATAGAGGTGGGATCTTCTTTCTTCAGTATATAACCCACCGCTCCGTTGCATATGGAATTGAATACTTTTTGATTGTCATCAAATACCGTTAACATGAGAACTTTTATATCTGGAAAATGGGTCTTGATTAAGGCCACTGCTTCTATACCTGAAATTCCAGGCATATCAATATCCATCAGGATAACATCTGGTTTACGATAATGACAGTTTTCAAGGAGTTGATTTGCGTGAGCAAAAGCCCCTATTAATTCAAATTCCGGAAATACGGCGAAAAGTTTCGAGAGACTGATGCGTAGCTCAGCATTATCATCATATAAAGCGACCTTGAGGATATGGTTAGGTGACATTTTTTTATTTATGATTAAATTGGAGTGATATGCTTGTACCGTTTTGTTTATCTGAATGGATAGTAAATATGGCCTTGATTTCGGCTGCCCGTTCTTTCATATTGATCAATCCGTTGCCTCCAAGACTGAGGATATGTTCATCGAAGCCAATGCCGTTATCCGAAACCTGAAGTTCAATTTTTTTGTCAACGATTTTAGCAGAAATAAAGCATTGGGAAGCCTGTGAGTATTTTGCCACATTATGAATTGCTTCTCGTAGTATCAGGTATACATTTTTTCGCTGCCGCATGTCCAGTTTGACGTTCTTTAGCGATTCCGTAATGTTAATCTGAAATTTGATATTCTTTACTTCCAATAGTTGATTAGCGAATAGTTGAAGCCGATCGATCATATTTTTGAAGGTATCGTTTGAAGGATTGATTGCCCAAACAATATCACTCATATTCTCCATAGCTGACCGGGCACTAACGCCCATTAAGGAAATAGTATCCTGGATCTCCGGATATCTATCATCCTTCATTTTGCTGGCGGCTGTGCTAATGATTGAGATACTACTCAGGGTGCTGCCGATATCGTCATGGAGATCTTTTGAGATACGATTTCGTAAAGTTTGTATTTTTTTGAATTGGGCAAAACGATATTGGTTTACTCCATACACTAAAAACAAACTAAAAATCAAACATGCAGTGATGAACCACCATTTTCTCCATAGCGGGCCAGCCACATGTATATTCATGGTTTTTTCGGGAACGTCCCAAAATCCGTGTTTATTGGTAGTTTTAATTCTAAATTTATAATCACCGGCTGGGAGTGAAGTATAGGTCGCATCGGGGTGATTACCCGGATAATTCCAAACATCATCATATCCATCTAACATATATGCATATTCAGTTTTGGTAGGATCAATGAAATTGATGCTTCTAAACTCAAAAGTGATCATTTTATCTTTATATGAAAAATTCAATTGTTTATCGTCGGGAGTAATATAAAATTGTTCACCTGATTTTTTATATATTGAAAATACTAGCGTTGGAAAATTGGGATTGGAATGGAAATCTTTTGGATTAAAGAAAGTTATAGAATTATCACTCCAGATAAAGATGTTTCCATCCTTTGATAATGTCATTGAGGAAAAATTATATCCACTAAACGATAAGCCATCCGATGAATCATATATGGTAAATTCTTCAGAAATCGGGTCAAATTTATTTAATCCATTGATTGTGTTTATCCAAATTTGACCTTGCTGATCAATTTGCATTGCGCCTAAATAATTACTGGAAATACCTTGTCGTGTATCATAGGATGTAAAAGAAGCAGTAGAAATATGGTACTTGAACAAGCCAGTTTCTAATGTTGCAATCCATAAATTACCAACGTGATCTATTATTAAAGATTGGATTGGCCCAACGTGTTCAAACTCTTCTAGTTGAGGCATATTTACTTTGATAAAAGAATTATCCGATGTGTTAACAGCTGAAATTACATTCATGCTGGATGCAATCCATATTCGCTTTTCATCATCAATTGTTACAGCAGTTATCCTTCCTGAATCTGCCAATGTATCCTTATCAATAAAAAAGTATTCACCTGTGTTGAAATTATATTTTAATAAACCCTTATAAGGATAGCATATCCAATGGAAATCATGTTCATCTTTCATGATAAAATAGTATTCCTGCTGAACTAAAAACGGAAACTTTTGGAGATAGTCCGTTTTTACAGGTTTAATATTTTTCGATCCTGGTGAGGTTAGCCACATTCCATTATCTGTTCCTAACAGGAAATCTTTATTATAAGTGGATATCGTTTGAATACTCTTGTGAGTGCCAGGAAATGTGAATTTTTCAATATGTATATCCTTTGGATTTAGGGCGAGAAGTACATTGCCAGCATTTGCTAGCCAAAATATCCCTTGATCATCCTCTGCCACTGTAAGTTTAAAAGGAGGAAACACAATATCATTCGTATGGAGTATTGTAAATGGTGGCTTTAGCGTGTCCATGTATTGGAGGCCCTTGTCAGTGGCAATAAAAATAGATCCCTTATCACCTGCTATAATTTGTTTTGTATTTGAAGTAATAAGAGCGTTAGGATTAGATTTCTCCGAATTATAAAATTGTGTAGTCCATAATGAAGTATTGAATCGAAACACATCATTAGCTATATCTGTTCCCCAGATCTCATTTGAGTTCAACCTACACATCGATGTTATAAAGACCATATGGCAAGAACCGCTAGGGAAAGGAATTGAGTCCAGTTTTGAACTTCCGAGATGGAATTTAAAAATACCAGTATAAAAATTCTTTGTGAAATAAATAACAGAGTCCCCTTCATTGATCATGGAGTTTATATATCCCATATTGAAAATTGGCCATTGATGGGGGTTATTATATTTGGAATTAAATGTTTTACCATCTTTGGTATAAAGTAGTCCCTCGAAGGTCAGGATCCAAAGTGCAGAAGGAGAAACTAGAATACCTTTTTGAAAAAATACCCAATCATCTTCTTTAGTAGGTGCTATGTGATTCTTACTTATTTTAAATTGAATCGAATCTTTAGACGTAGATAATATTCATGAATTCGTAACTACATAGATTCTGTTATCAAATTCAGCGATATCATTAACCCCTATACTTAAATCAATTATCGTATTGGAAACTTGAATCTGTCTATAATTAGTAAATTTAGATGTTCGGGGATTTAATATACTTAGACCTGCATAAGTTCCAACCCAAATTTGATCTTTGTCGTCGACAAACAATGATTTAATTCTGTTATATAGTAAGGAATTGGAATCGCCAATAATGTGCGTATATTTAATTACATTCTTACCATCAAACCGATTGAGTCCTGCATCGGTACCAATCCAAAGGAATCCCTGATTGTCCTGAACCAGGCATTGAATAAAATTTGAAGTCAGTCCTTGGTCAGTGGTCAAATACTTAATCCTGAGATTAGATTGGCCATGCGAAATACCTACTGTTAATTGGGTGCCTATTACTACCAGACTGAACCTGATAACGTATAGCACTAAAGTGGGAAGGCTAGGTTTGCAAATTGATTTGATCATAATTGAAATATGATTAGGATGCACAAGAATGCTTCCTTGCCCGCCAAAAATAGAGATCTTATGCCTTCATTTTGATCACATGATCATGTAGTAGACCAAAAGATCCATAAAGTTGAATAGGACGACCCTTCCTTTACCTTTTATTTCTGTGTATAGTCTACCAGTGTTTCTGTCTAACCAGTACCACATTGGCTTTTTTCGGCCCATTTACATGCTAATTGATTATAAAAACATCTTTGAACGAAAGTTATACGTCATTACCTCTGATGTATAAATTGCTGAATTAGTTTATTCAGATTTTGAATCGCCATTTGGATTTCCCATTTACTCTTATCTCTCACTTCAACGACATTCGAAATTGATCTTACACTGATGAATGGAATATCCTTCATCAAACTAACATAGAAGAAAGCGGCGCCTTCCATGTTTTCCACCTGGCCAATCCTACCGGCTCGAAGTTTGTCAATGGATGATTGATGTCCGTGAGCATGTAATGTTGTCATTCCTGTAGCACGTTTCCAGTGAGATGATGCTGGTAGAGTAGGGCAAATCAACATCCCATTAGTATAAGGAAATTGGTTGTGAGCCATCCATCCTAAATCAAATGGACTTAGTATGCGGCCATCATTTTCTTCCGCGCCAAAATCAATAAGTATTTCACTTTCTATTTGGTAGACTTCACCTATCTGAAGGTTTGTATCAAATGCACCCCCAATCCCTGCCTGAATCCATAAATCAGGTTTATGATTACTTAGGTAATCCATAAGTGTATACGCTGTCTGAAGTATACCAATACCTGTAATGAGAAAATCAATTTTTTTATCAGTTAATTGAAAATGTAATGGGCCAAGCTGCACGGCATTCAATTGAATAGAATTAATGAGTGGCTGAACCTCCATCAACGTTGCAGAAACAATCGTGATGCTTTTCACTCGATTCTATATTGTGAAACCGAAGCACTTAACACACTTCCCAAACGGGAATGATATCGCCATCCACCACTGATCGCCATTTGATCCAGGATATGCCAGGAAATACCTGCATGAATTAATGCTGGTTCAGTACTTACTCCCAACCTCAGAGCCAATCGGGGATGCATTCGATAATTCACACCGGCTTTAAAACGAAGATCATGTCTCCAGTCCTTTTCTGCTTCAA
The DNA here is from genome assembly GCA_030855005.1 of Bacteroidota bacterium. Taxonomy (GTDB): domain Bacteria; phylum Bacteroidota; class Bacteroidia; order Chitinophagales; family Saprospiraceae; genus Opimibacter. The sequence goes on from JALYSC010000059.1 coordinate 10,415, forward strand.
CAGCTACACCCAATTTTTCAGATGGCTCATACATAACTCCAATGCGAGCCATTGATGGAAGGTCAAGTGTGCTAATGTCTCCTAGTGGATTATAAATCCATGCTGACATTGATAATTCCTTCATGAGGGGTGCATGTAACGATATGGACCAGGATCCTCCATAGCGGTCATTATATTCTTCGGCGGAATTGCGATT
>JALYSC010000060.1 GCA_030855005.1 Bacteroidota bacterium
GTGATGTATGTTAAAATGGAATACGATATCCGGTGGATGTCTCGAAGGTATTCTTTGCACTTTCTCTGCGCCTTTGAGTTCCACTCTGAAACACTTAGACATGCAAATCAATTCGGCAATAAATCAATTTTAAATACTTTCTGCGCCATTGGCTTTTAAAAAATAATACTCAAACTGAATACCACTTTACATGTTCATCTTTTCCCGAACCAACCACCGCCTCAATAAATTCCATCCCTCTCACCCCATCATCCACACCAGGAAAATCAAGATAGATCGGATTCACTTCCTCTCCCGTCAATCTTACCTGAATACAAAATGCAACATTGCGATAGATATTCGCAAACGCTTCGAGATATCCTTCAGGATGACCTGCCGGTACTCGTGTATGAAACTGTGCCTCGAGTGAAAGATTTCCAACACCTGTACGATATACTTCCATCGGCTTGTCCAGCCATCGTACGATGAGTGAATTAGGTTCCATCTGTGACCACTCAATACCTCCGTACTCACCATAGATCTTGAGTCGTAAATTATTTTCTTCTCCTGCCGAAATCTGACTTGCTATCAACACACCTCGGGCGCCATTGTCAAATCGAAGTAACACACTACCATCATCATCAAGTCGCCTGCCTGGAATATGCGTGTGAAGATCTGCACACACCAGGTCGATTTTAATACCGGAAACATATTCAGCAAGATTTTCAGCATGGGTACCAATATCACCCATTGCTCCCGCCGCTCCGGATTTCGAAGGATCAGTACGCCATGAAGCCTGCTTCTGATCAGTATTTTCAAGTGCGGTGCTTAGCCATCCCTGAGGATATTCAACCACCACGCGCCTGATTTTTCCAAGGTCTCCACGCGCAATCATATGTCTCGCCTGTTTGACCATGGGATAACCGGTATATGCATGTGTCAATGCAAAAATCCTGTCACCTGATTTTACTTTTTCACTGATCTGATGAGCTTCCTCGAGGGTAAGACATAATGGTTTATCACAGATCACATGAAATCCATAATCTAAAGCCATCATGCATGGCGCAAAATGCATATGGTTAGGAGTGACAATCGAAACAAGATCCATTCGCTGATCAGCAGATAGAGTTGCTTCTGCAATGAACATCTCTTCGTAGGTGCCATAACATCGGTCCGCAGGTAAAAAAAGATCTGCTCCACTAGCTTTCGATTTTTCCGGATCCGAACTGAACGCCCCACAGACCAGCTCAATCTGGCCATCAAGCGCAGCCCCCATCCGGTGAACTCCACCAATGAAAGCTCCCCGGCCTCCGCCTACCATTCCCATCCGGATTTTTCGTCTCGTCGTCATTTTGTTAATAATTGGAATCTGAAAATTACCCTGAAAATGCCGCTTCAATCTTTTTTATCGTCATGAACATCCTGCCACTATCCGGAAGCTTTGTAAATCCAAACTTTGTATAGAATTTTTCCGCTTCTTCATCTATGGGATCTACAATGACTGCTACTGAGCCAACCTGAGTTTTGGATACCTGCCAACATCTAAGGAGGGCATCCACGACCAACAATTTTCCAAACCCCTTTCCTCTATGCGTAACATCAACCGCTAGTCGACTAAGTAATATAATCGGGATGTGAGCATACTGTATTTTCTTTTTTAATTCAACCGGTGCATCATCAATTGGAATATTGGCAGCACTTAAGGTGTAGTACGAGATAACCAGTTCACTTTCATCAATGATGACAAAACAAGTACATGCTCCTGATATAACATCACCAGTTACATTCCTGAGAATATAATTATCCAGGGAAGGTTTTCCACATGAGAAATGCTCGCGCTTATATTTCTTGTGATAGGGAATTATTTTCAAGACTTATCCACAAGTTTTTTGTGATAAGCGATGGCTGATCTAAGCGCCTCATTCGGTGGTTCTTCAACACCCATGAGGGCACCAAAAAATATTTCCTTGTCCCTAAGCGAAACCAGAATGCTGCTTTCTTCTTCTACGATTGCCTTAGCCTCTTTGTAAATAGCCAATCGGGCAAATTCTGAAAAGGAGTTAAATCCCCGTAAGGCACTTGCATGTTCAAAAAGCTCCTTATCCTCTTTGGTAACCCGTAATTCTATTCGGGTAGTATTTTTTTTCCTGACAGGATTATCCATGAGCACTAATTTAATTTAAATATACGGTGATTTACCGTACAAAATCAAGATTGTCCGGTAAATCACCGCAATTGTAGCCAGTTCTAGAATCCCGATAATCGCTATTTGATATTTGAAAATTATCTTAAAATCAACAGTTTACAAGCGCCATGAACATAAAGCAGGCTTTCCGACGTTATCGCGTGACCACTATTTCGTAACATTGGGCGCAAATGAAGCAGTTTCTCAGCAGTTTTTTAGTGATCAGCCTGGTATCCTGTTGGATGCAGACAGAAGCGCAATCACTCAAGAAGGTACAGCGGATCGAAGGGATTCCGGCTAAGGTTCAGTATCGTGCCATCACCCATGATCCCACCGGTAATTTATATGTAGCCACCAGTGCTGATGTATATATGATCCCGGCTAATAGTTCAAAGGCCCAACCAATGTCCGCCGGCAGCAATATCATGGATGTTGATTACTCATCCGACAATGGATTGATCATGCTGGATAAAGGCGGCTCCATCCGCTTTGTTAATTCAGGCAAAACCCTAACCCTTGAAGATGGCATCGAAGCTACCTGTATGGATGTCAACAAGTCCACCATTTGGGTAGGTAGCAGCAACGGTATTTATACTGTATCCATAGACAAGGAAAAAACAATAGAGCATTATACCACAGAAGATGGTGTCCTCCTGAGCAACAATATCTATTTCATCCATACTGATCCCTTTGGTACAAGATGGGCAGGCACAGATCTTGGAGTCGTTCGCATCAATGGAAAGAACTGGAAGCTCTACGAAGAAACGCAGGCAGTCACGGCAATCACTTCTACTGCTGAAGGCGCATGGATGGCAGCGGACCAAAATATGTGGCTCGTCAATTCATATAATCGTTGGTTTCCAATCGATGCATGGAAAGATCTTGTCAAAGGAAGAGTGCGTGCGCTGTCTTCTGATGCAAAAGGAATTCTCTACATCGCATCCGACATTCTGGTGAAGTACGACCCATATCAGGAAAAAGTCCTGACGATGAATGAAGACTCTAATGCTAATCAATTCATTCTATTAGCACAGGGTCCCGGTAAAAATATCTGGATGGCGAGCTATAATGGAATGGCAAGAGTCATCGAAGACACAACAGCAGTTGTAGTGCCCGTAGAACCTTCAGATGAATTAGCTGCAACTGTTGAAGTCCTTTCCAAGCCTGTTTGTACAGGAATGAACACCGGTCATGTCAACGCCAAAGTAACAGGAGGCACTGCTCCATATACCTTTAAATGGTCTTATGAGGGTGCAACAGACAGAGAGTTAACCCGGCTCACACCCGGACTGTATCAGGTAACAATATCAGACGCGCAGGGTAAATCCGCATATGCAAGTGGAATTGTTTCTTCATCACCTGTCATCAGTATCGCTACATTGAAAGAACAAAATGCGAGCGATAAATTAGCTAAAGACGGACGCGTTAGTTCATTAGTGACAGGAGGAACATCACCGATTGAATATAACTGGAGTAATGGTGAAACTACCGCGATAGCTTCCGCGCTGCCAGAAGGAACTCATACCGTACGCGCCATTGATGCCAATGGATGTATCGCAACCGCAAACGTTGAAGTAATAGCAGAGAAAGTATTGAAGACACTGGACGTTGCAACACTGAAACTGGGTCAGACTATCCGCATTGATAAATTATATTTCGAAGCGGACAGTGCAACCATTGAACCAACTTCGTTTGCGGTCCTTGCGGAAATCTATACATTTCTCAAAGACAATGATAAGGTCGTCATTGAAGTAGGAGGTCATACCAACAGCCTGCCTGATGATGAATATTGTGATCGATTGTCTACAGCACGTGCAAAGAATATTGCTCTATATCTATATGATAAGGGAATACCTACTGCTCAAATCTCCTATAAAGGTTACGGTAAAAGACAACCCATTGCAACTAATCAGACAGTCGATGGCCGTCGCAGAAATCAGCGAGTGGAGTTGAAAATAGTTTCACTGTAGGGCCGGGGCTTCGACAAGTTATATCTGTGCCAGTTGATTTTTCTTCCAACAATACAATTACTTAATCAACTGACTCAACTGGTTTTTGCTCAGCCACCTTTTGATTTTGAATTGGCAATATTTCTCTGCATTCTCAGCGCCTCTGTATGATATTTTTTTGATTTTCCTGCGCCCTTTGCGGCTCTGCGTGAGATAAATTTTTGTCCCTATTCTTCCCGTCTCAAAGCCTCAAACTTGTATATCGTCGTCGACTGAAATTGCTCACCCGGATTGAGGATCGTAGTTGGAAAATTAGGCCTGTTAGGTGAATCAGGAAAATGCTGCGTCTCCAGACAAACTCCCGCATAAGGTTGATATTGAACACCCATTTTTCCACTTGAATGTTCATCCAGAAAATTACCTGTATAGACCTGCAGGCCGGGCTCTGTCGTATGTACCTCCATCTGTCGTCCGGTGACCGGATCAAAAAGTGTTGCAGCATGGGATAACTCTTCTCCCTGTTTCGCTAACACCCAGGTATGATCATAGCCATGTGCAATACCAATCTGTGCATGACCGGATAACAGGTCCGTACCGATCAGTTTTATTTTACGAAAATCAAATGGCGATCCCTGCACCGTCTGAATATCTCCCGTTGGAATCTTAGATTCGCGGAGTGTCAGATAGTGATGTGCATTGACCATCAAACCCTGGTTAAGGATGGACTTGCCATCACCACGCAGATTAAAGTAGGTGTGCTGTGTGGGATTGAAAAGCGTTTTGACATCTGACTCAGCGAGGTAATGGACAATTAAAGTGTTATCATGATTTAGAAAATAGCGTACCCGCACATTAAGATTACCAGGATACCCTTCCTCGCCATCATTACTGGTGTAATAAAAGTCAATGCCTTCTCCTTTTTCATTTTCGAAAGGAACAGCACTCCAGAGCTGGTGACTAAATCCAAGATGTCCCCCATGCAGGTGATGGGGTTCGTGATTTAAGGTTAACTGATATTCAACACCATCGATTGCAAATTTTCCATAAGCAATCCGGTTGGCATATCGTCCAACTACACAACCCATATAGTGAGGTGAAGCAAGGTATCCCTCCAGTGACTCATACCCCAACACAATATCATCTACCTCACCCTGCTGATCAGGAACTCGAATAGAAAGGATTGTACATCCATAATCCATGACGGTCATGACAACACCACCTCTATTAGATAATGTATAGGAGGAAACATTTCTTCCATCCGGAAGTGTTCCAAATATTTGTTTTTCCGTTTTGATCTTACTGTTACATTAATATCATAGGTCGTAACAACGACGTAGTAGTAATCTTTAAATAATCAATGAGTTGCTTACATTAATTAAGCACAACCCTTACCGTTTTTACAATATCATCCAAAGCCCGTTCCACAATTCCGGAATCTTTATGTCGAAGAATAATAAATCCTTCCCCTTCATAGCTCTGCGATTTTTCCTGTCCAATTTTCGGTACCCGGATATCGGTAATAATATCATTATACCTGGACCTGATTTCTTCAATTCCTTCCACCAGCAGGACCCGGCCAGATCCTTGTCCCCGCAGATAAGCAGCCCCGGCACTATATTTTATTTCCGGATTCACCGGTTCGTCATATATCATCAGTCGCATCCATGAGCGAACGACATCTATATCACAGGCCCTTGATATTAATGTGGTAAACTGCGCACCCGGAGGCCGCGCAGCAATTTCTGAAATAGCGATAGAGCCATCCTTACGGCGGAACCATTCCATATGGCTTATTCCAGTCTTCATTCCCAACACATCGAGCGCCTTTTTGCCAGCCTGCCGGATATCATCGTAGGCTTTATGTGTAACTTCTTTTCGAAGCATTACCCTCCACTGAATCCACGGATTTGACATCACTTCTAATGGATTTGGATTATAATGGTTGATTGTCTGGCCCAGAATTTTGCCATTCAATGAAAATGTATCAAGGGAAAACTCCTCGCCCTGGATAAATTCCTCTATAATAACTCCTTCCGCAGACAGATGACCCAGCGAAGTGAACGCGCTCATCATTTCCTGGTCCGTGTTTACTTTATAAGTTGTCTGAGATCCGGCACCGGCCACCGGTTTCACCACCACAGGATAGGGGCAGGTATGGGTAAATGCAATGGCAGCATCATATTCAGTGACATATCCGTGGCGGGCACAGGGAATTTTGTTTTCATCAAACAGGGTTTTCATTAGTGATTTATCCCTGAAATTATGTGCCGTCTTTACATCCATCCCCGGGACTCCCAATGCGATTCGCGCCTCAGCCATTGGTACCTGTAACTGCTCAGTCGCTCCAAGGATCCGGTGAAAACGACCGAAGCTTGTTTGTAATTCGGTAAGCGTTTTGATCAGTGTCCATTTATCCTGAACATCACTAACCTGGCGGGCACCGAAAACCCTGCTTTGTTGCCATAAAGGTAGCAGCGCGATGGATTCCTGGCTTATAATGAAGAGTCGAATGTCATGTAGCGCTGTCAATGCTTCAATAAACCGTACTGCATTGGCGGTAAAATTGGGGGCGATATATGCGACATGCGTCATAACGATGAAGGTAACGAAAAGCAAAAATCTTTGTCAACTTTGAACCACAACAAGTTTTTCATTAAATAATATTTCAAGTTTAGGGCAATTTGTATCTTTGATCCACACAATAAGTGTGTGGCTACCCCCCAAAACGCCAATACTAACAGTCTATTAATTTGGAGATATAGAGTGAAAAGCTGCTCTAAACCTCCACAACGAAGAAATTAACCTATTTTTATTTTATAAACTGTTGATTTTCAATAGTGACTTTTGTTTTTATCAGAATTCCACCCGATGATGGATCAGTGGCATATATATTTCGATATTTACTCCTGATACTATTAATTCTGTAGACAAGGAATGAAACTTCACATCAAATACGACACGCTTATCGCCTGTAAAATGATTTTGCAGGAACAGCTCGAGAAACTCGAAATCCCCTATGAACTCACTTCGCTGGGTGAAGTCGAATTGAAGAAAGCAGTCACGTATACGCAGCATAAAGAATTGAATGTTGCCCTGAAACGGTACGGCATTGAAATTCTTGATGATCAGAGAAGCATTTTTGTGCAGAAGATAAAAGACACTATTATTGAATTAGTCAATTCAGAAGAAAGGCTACCCTCTGCCAAGTTTTCAGACTTTCTCGCACATAAGCTTAATCATAGCTATGGTCATATTTCAAAGATCTTCTCTGATGTGACATATACTTCCATTGAAAATTTTATTATCCTTCAGAAAATCGAGCGCGCCAAACAGCTGATCATCGCCGGTGACCTGACCCTGACAGAAATTGCCTGGCAACTTAACTATAGCAGCGTGCAGCATCTCTCCAATCAATTTAAAAAGACTACAGGGATTACACCGACAGCATTTCAACGTATCATAAAGATGCGTCGGAAAGCAGTATAAAAACACACACTTTAGTTGTATTTACTTATTCGAACAAACTCTCCAATTCAAAAAAGTATATGAATCAGAATCCTCTCCACATACTATTAGCAGATGACGATGAAGATGATAAGTTGATCTTTAGAGACGCGATCAATGAAGTCAAAGTGAAAACAACGCTTACGCTCGTTAATGATGGAGTACAATTAATGGAGTACCTGCAAAGCATAGATGGAGAATTGCCGGCCATTGTTTTTCTCGATCTAAATATGCCACGGAAAGGCGGTATAGAATGTCTTCGTGAGATCCGTAATGACAGCAATCTTAAAAATCTGTCTATTGCTATTTATTCTACATCAGCCTCTGAGCAGGATATTGAGGACACCTTTATCAAAGGGGCCAATGTATATATTAAAAAGCCAAGTGATTTCAATACGCTGGTCAAAGTGCTTGAAGAAGTCATTACCATTAACTGGCAATATCACACCTCTGACCTCAACAAGGAAAATTTCGTGCTGAGTATCTAAACCTTCTTTCCCTCTTTTCTTTTAGGTTAAGGATAAATATCCGATACTCAATTGTAAGAACCGCATGCTGGACCTGCGATCAGGTGTGCCCTATTGGCTCATCAAAAACGGACTTCCTTATTCCTATCCTAAATTACGTCAATCCATTAAAACGGATGTGGTGATATTAGGTGGTGGTATCTCCGGTGCTCTATGTTCGTGGTACCTGACGCATGCAGGAATAGAAAATGTGGTAATCGATGCGAGGTCCATCGGACTTGGCAGTACATCGGCAAGCACTGGTCTTTTACAGTACGAAATAGATACCCCCCTTGTCCGTCTGGCGGAAATCACCGGCCGCACTAATGCGGTCAGGGCTTATCTTCTTGGGGTTGATGCGATCGATCAGCTTGCAGATATAGCAAGCCAGGTTGGCTATAAGGATTTCATTCGCAAACCGAGTTTGTATTATGCCGCCCTAAAAACAGATATTGATTTCCTGAAAAGTGAATTTGCAATTCGCGATCAGTCAGGTATAGAAGTTGAATTCTTATCAGGGAACGATATACAAAAGGATTATGGATTCAAAAGTGAAGGAGCCATTCTTTCATCTCAGGCAGCTCAGGTGGATCCATACGGATTCACACATGCCATATTACAACATGTAATTGATAAAGGAACTACCGTCTATGACCGAAGTCCTGTTGATAATATACAAGAAAAAAGGGATGGCGTCAATCTGAAGACAAAACAAGGCGTGATGATCCGTGCGAAAAAAATTGTGTATGCCAACGGATACGAAGTGTCAAAGATGCTCAGCAAAAAAATTGTGTCACTTCATTCCACTTACGCATCCATTAGTGAAAATCCGGATACATCGCCTGTCTATTGGAAAGACAATGCATTGATGTGGAGTACTGCATCACCTTATCTCTACTTACGCACCACGACCGATGGCAGATTGATTATCGGCGGTAGAGATGAAAATTTTTTCAATCCGGATAAACGGGATGCTCATTTGAAAAAAAAGAATGAGCAATTAGTTAAAGACTTTTCAAAGCTATTTCCACACCTATCATTTCTCCCTGAATATTCCTGGGCAGGCACATTCGGATCTACGGCAGACGGATTGCCATTCATCGGCGCTATTAGAGAAAAGCCAAATAGTTTTTTCTCTCTTGGTTTTGGCGGTAATGGGATCACCTTCGGATTAATTGGTGCCCGCATGGTAACAGACATGGTTCTTGGAAAGAAAAATCCGGATCAAAAGCTCTTTGCTTTTGATCGCAACAGCGTTTGAAAATGCTTGATATCGTGTTACAATTAGATTAAATTTTATAACGAAATCTTCCCGGTAGGTGACCATTTGCCTTCGCAGATTTTCAACCCATTTGATAGTTTGATAGAATACAAACCGAGGACCAACCTCCGGGTGTATTCAAGGCCGTCAGGATTCGCGGAGAGATATGGAATCTAATGACTGTTTTGGTAACACAAATAATGGAAAGGAAAGATCCGAGTCGTATCAAAGAGAAAATGGGAATGATTACCTCAGGGTTCATACGACAGTAACAGTGGAACTACAACTTCTGATCAGCAGAGATCAGGAAATCCTAATGACGGTAACTATTCAAATGAAAGAGACGTCCGTAGATCCCATGATGACCGCAATAATGAAAGTAGTAATGGGTCAATGAGAGAAAATGAGAGGTGGGCAGGGGGAAACCAGGAATCCTCACGAGATCACGACCGCGGTGGATACAATCAACGAAGGGATGATGATAGGGGGGGCATGGTCAACGAAGAGATGATGATTGTGATCGCGGTGGCTACAATCAACGAAGAGAAGACGATCGTTGGAGTGGAAGCTGAAAAGAAAGTGGTTATGATGAAATAGGTTTTGGGCCAATCTAAACTGGGAAGATTACAGATGAGGCAGAGATCAGGACCGATATAAAGATCGCAGATCCAATGGTGGTAGCTATGATAACGGCAGGAGTCAATCAAATATCTACAATAATTCCAAAGAGTATTCTGATGGTCGAAGTACAGATGATAATGGTTCTATATGGAGGTTGAGAAAGAAGGATGAAAAATATACTCGGCCTAACCCAGGAGCTATGATTGTGGCTCCGAAGACTAACTCGATAGAAATGATGGTCGCAGAGATCGCACTTTGGACTAGGAATGAAATATTTCAAAATAATTCATTTCAAAAGGGCTGCATTAATAAGACACTTGTTTAATCCGACAAGCTTATTTCGGATGACCCACATACTAGATCACTGTATCACGCTCAGAGCGTTAAGAATGGAAAAATATTACCATAAAATCAATCATATAACGAATTTATGAAATTTTGTAACGCTAAAAGGTCATAATGCTGTGAAATTTGAAAAGCAAACTCGCACGAACACCTAAATTTCTTTGAACAAAATGTGGATTAAAAATGTCTTATATTTCACCTCTTCACAAGTTAGCAACTTCGTTCTCCATACATTGAGAACATTTTTACT
>JALYSC010000061.1 GCA_030855005.1 Bacteroidota bacterium
ATTCAAGGCAGGAGAAGATATTGTCATTGCACTCGATGCAGCTGCTTCTGAATTTTATAATGAAGATGAAAAACTATACGTCTTCAAAAAATCATCCGGTGAAAAGAAAACATCTGATGAGATGGTTGCATACTGGAAATCATGGATTGAAAAGTATCCAATCTTTTCCATCGAGGATGGCTTGCATGAAGATGACTGGACCGGTTGGTCTAATCTCAATTCTTCAATTGGTGATAGAGTGCAATTGGTGGGAGATGATTTATTTGTTACGAATGTTGAACGTCTCAGTCTCGGCATCGAAAGACAAAGTGCTAACAGCATTCTCATTAAACTAAATCAAATCGGAACATTATCTGAAACCATAGAAGCAGTCCAGCTCGCAACGCGACATGGTTTCTCTTCAATTATCAGTCACCGAAGCGGCGAAACTGAAGATGTGACCATTGCTGATCTTGCAGTAGCTCTTAATACCGGTCAAATCAAAACAGGCTCATTGTCACGTACCGACAGAGTTGCTAAGTATAATCAGTTGCTTCGTATTTGCGATATCCTGGGTGATTCAGCATTCTATCCTGGCAGATCATTACTTGGGAGATAATTTTTACCCGGAGCACGGTGTGGTCGAGCAAAGGTTTCTAATGACACAGTGTCGAGAAAGTTGAGATCTACTTTTTTCGAACGCCTGTCCCCATTTTTCCTCTTTTATCGGGTTTTGACAGACGTATGAATATTCCTATCTTTCGCTTTTACTTAAGGTCTCAGGAATGAAAAAATTACTTCATCTACGGCAGGTGATCGCACAGCTAATTGCTGCCGGCTGGCTCAACAAATATTCAGTCTCTGCAGGGTTATTTGTAGTCTGGATGTTGTTTTTTGACAAACACAATTTTTTTACCCAGTGGAATCTCAGAAGCACCGTGAGTGAACTTGAGTCATCGATCGAAGACTATCAGGAAGAACTTGCCAAAACGGAAGGCGCCCACCGGGATCTGATGAATAACAAAGAAAAGTTCGCTCGCGAAAAATACCTGATGCACAGGTCAGATGAAGATGTATTCATTTTTCAATAACTGCAAGTCGTAATCATTCCAGTTTTATGAGTGTATTAGTCGGTAAGGATAGCCGTGTATTGGTTCAGGGTTTCTCGGGTACGGAAGGAACCTTCCATGCCTCCCAGATGATCGAATATGGTACTAATGTCGTCGGTGGTGTTACCCCTGGTAAGGGAGGCCAATTTCATCTTGATCGCCCTGTATTTAATACAGTCCAGGAAGCCGTCAAAGCAACAGGTGCTAATGTGTCCATCATATTCGTTCCACCAGCTTTTGCACCTGATGCCATCATGGAAGCCGCAGAGTCTGGGATAGCTGTCATAGTGTGTATTACAGAAGGTATACCTGTACAGGACATGGTACGGGTCAAATCATATATCAACAAGTCAGGGTCGAGGCTTATCGGCCCAAACTGTCCGGGGATAATCACCCCCGGCGAAGCCAAAATTGGAATCATGCCTGGATTTATCCATAAGCCAGGTACAATAGGAATTATCTCTCGTTCAGGCACCTTAACATACGAAGCGGTTGATCAGGTCACCAAGTCAGGACTTGGACAATCCACTTGCATTGGTATTGGCGGAGATCCAATTTGTGGTACTACAACACTTGAAGCTGTTCAGCTTCTGATGGCCGATCCAGAGACAGAAGGTATCATTATGATCGGGGAGATAGGAGGCAGCATGGAATCTGATGCAGCTTATTGGATCCAAAAACATGGTACTAAACCTGTAGTTGGATTTATCGCAGGCAAAACAGCACCTAAAGGCCGAAAAATGGGTCATGCAGGCGCTATTATTGGTGGTAAAGCTGATACTGCTGCAGCCAAGATGGAAATTCTCGCTGCATGCGGTGTGCATGTAGTAGATTCTCCAGCCATGATCGGAGCCACTATGGCAAAAGTCCTGCGAAAGTAAAGTCAGAGTGTATCTTCGCTGTCGTTTCACCCAATCCATAGTCAACCTATGATGCAGCATCAATTATTAGCAGGAAAGAGAGGTGTTATTTTCGGAGCATTAGATGAGAGCTCCATTGCATGGCACATTGCACGTCAATGTGCTGCAGAAGGAGCCACCTTCACACTGACTAACGCTCCGGTAGCCATGCGCTTTGGAACCATCCAAAAATTGGGAGCCGAATTGAAGGCAGAAGTCATTGCTGCTGATGCAACATCGGTTTCTGATCTGGAGGCATTATTTACAAAATCAGTAGAAGTGCTCGGAGGCCCAATAGATTTTGTATTGCACTCCATTGGTATGTCAGTTAATATGCGAAAGGGAAAACATTATACCGACCTCAACTATGAGTGGATGTCGAAAACTTTCGATATCAGTGCCATGTCGTTTCATAAAATGATGCAGGTACTTTATCAAAAGGACGTGATGGCGCAGGGTGGATCAATTCTCGCCCTCACTTATATCGCTGCACAGCGTGTGTTTCCCGACTATAGCGAGATGGCAGATGCCAAGGCTTTATTAGAATCGTTTGCCCGCAGTTTCGGTTACCATTTTGCCTTAAAGAAAGGAGTTAGGGTAAATACTGTATCACAGTCTCCAACAGTTACCACCGCCGGCAGTGGCGTGAAAGGATTTTCAGACTTCTTCTCCTATGCAGCAGCAATGGCACCCCTTGGTAACGCAAGTGCAGAAAACTGCGCCCGATATTGTGCTACACTGTTTTCAGATTATACCAGCTTTGTGACTATGCAAAATCTGTTTCATGATGGAGGCTTTAGTGCTATGGGAGTCAATCCTGCCGTTTTAGGTAAAGAATAGGCTTCAAACCTTACCTTACTTGCAACGCACATGAATCTTTTTTACCAAAGCTATATCCTATTTCTGCTGCTTAGCTTGGCATCCATCACAGAAGGCTATAGTCAGACACGTGAGAATAATCCCGTCGGACGAAATTCAATTGGAACATCAGGCCTAATCGATACAACAGATTCAGGAATACTTCCATTAGACACACCAGTAGCAAGAGCATACGTTTTTCATTTTGATCCTGATCAGGTCCATGTAATTCCTGATTCATTTAATTGGGAAGATAACCGTCACCATGCTTTACAATTTTATCAGGCTCATCTTGGGAATATTGGTTCTGCTTATCGGAATTTAACTGCAGTTCGAAAAATTTATCCGGGATTTTCAACAGGGTGGGATCAATACGATGCATATTATGTCCCTGCAGATAGCTTTCGGTATTATCATCAGGCAGTACCTGTGCTTAGTGCTCAGTATTCACAGACCGGACCGGAAAACACATATCTCAATCTCGATTTTGGGAGGAAGTTTGCGCGAGGGCTTAGTCTGAGTCTTGTATATAAAAGGATTAATCAGGAAGGTATTTTTGCGCACCAGGCACAACGAAATTCAACATTCGGAATTGGTGTTTGGAATGACACTGACGACGAACGATATGACGCATTTTATTCTATTATTTCAGACGGTGCGGTAGGTGAAGAAAATGGAGGTATTGCTGACCCTTCACAAATCAATGATTCGATTTTAAGGCAGTTGGTGCCCGTGTATCGCTTAAATGCGGCAACATCTCATAAGCATAGAACTTTTTATACAAAACAAATTTTTCACCTCTTATCTGATAGTACGCAATTGGGGATAGATGTTTGGATGCAGGCTCATTACAATACCAGCTTGTACAAGTTTACAGATCCTGACACGATAGGAGCTCGTCAGTTTTATGGAGATCAATTTTTTGTGGATGCGAGAGGACTACGTCAGTATACCTTCAAAAAGGAATCACAGGTCAGTGCCGGAATTGCACTACCCTGGAAGGCGGCGCGTTCAAAAATTCAATCCTCACTTCGCTATCGTCGTACTTCACTGGACCAGGAACCTGTTGAAAGAAAGATTAATGAATTGTATTGGGATGCATCAGGTGAGTTTCAATGGATAGAACCTATTAAACTAAGGGGATCAGTTTCGCTCGGACTTGGAACTGCGAAGGGAACATTTGGTTTTCAGGCTGATGGTGCTTTGAATACAGGACTATTTGGTCTTTTGGAGAGTTACTATTCCTTGGTAACTCGCCATCCCTATACGATTGAATCGCGATTGTACATGAATCAACTGATCGTGTATAATAAGAGTTTTGAAAATCTGGTTACACATCAGTTTGGAGTGAGTTGGAACTGGAAGAAGCAGTTACTGCGGGCAGGTATGAATTGGTACGTTTATGACAACTTTATTTATTTTAACGAGACGAAATTACCCATTCAACTTAGTGAGTCATTTTCACTGAGACAATTTTTTGCAGAAAAAACTTTTGATTTTAAATGGATAGGTATCAAAGGAAATTTCATCTGGCAACCGGATACCAAACGTGAACTTGCAATGCCGGATTTGCTTTACGCTGCAAGTCTTTATGGTAGAACTAAAATCTTTAAAAAGAAACTGGAAGTAATGCCTGGAATAGATATTACTTATCATGATGGATTTGCGGGTACAGGTTATTTCCCTGCTACAGGCAGATTTTATTTAACCGGAGGACCTGATATTCCTGACTATTTTAGGTTAGATGCAGCTATCGGCATACATGTTAATTTCCTTCAGATATTTGTTCGGATGGAAGACCTTGTAGGTTTGTGGAAAGAGCGCGCACTGTATCAAACGGATTATTATGCTCACTTTCCCGGTTATTTCCGAATTGGTATTTCAGCAGGCTTCTTTAATTGAGGCTATGTATCAAAAGTTATTTTCCCCATGCATGATTTTCTGCCCTGGCTTTGAGTTGCTGATTCATTAATTCAAATCCTTTAAGTGTCTTTGCGTGGATGGATTTCCAAACTAATGGAACAAGTATGCCAGTGAAATTTTCTTTATGAATGAAAGATGAGCTTTCGGCGCCAGTGGATTCACACATAAAAGTGTGTTGGCCATCAAATAAACCCCGAATCCCAAGATGTCCCAGCCATTGCAGAATTCGACCATTTTCATAGAGGGTTATAGTCGGTTTGAAATTCATAGGCTTACCACCTGGGGGACAAATTTTCACACTAAGTCTGGCGCCCGACAAGAGTTGCCCCTGGATGTGAGGAATAAATTCATTCCATTCACTAAATGAGGAGAAATCTGTAAGATGATGCCATATAATATGACAGGGAGCGTTAATGATGATTTGAGTATCTAAGGATCGCATTTGAAGGAGAAGATTAATCTTGAAGATAGTTGCAGTATTTGCAGTTTTTAACCAGATTCGTTAAGAATAGGTGAAATTTGCCTCAATCTGAACTCTGAGAGTCGAAATGGCCTTATTTTTATTGCTAAATAATTAATTATGAAAAATACAATCATTGCACTCTTCTCATTTTTTATGGTGGCTTTCGTTACTACTGCAGAAGGACAGGAAGACAAATTGAAAAGACCTTCACCACCTGCAGTATCAAAATGGTTAGTTGATGGGGCCAATATTGCAATTAATTACTCTTCTCCGGCTGTCAAGGGACGCGGGATATGGGGTGGGCTTGTTCCTTATGGGAAAGTCTGGAGAACCGGAGCAAATGAAGCAACTGTCTTCGAAACTGACAAGGACCTGGTGATTGGTAATTCAAGGTTAGCTGCAGGCAAATATGCCCTCTTTACCGTCCCCGGAGAATCAAAATGGACGATCATTCTAAATTCCCAGTGGGATCAGTGGGGAGCTTATAAATATGATGCGGCAAATGATGCACTTCGTTTTGATGTAACTCCAAAGAAATCTCCGGTATTCAATGAGCGACTGAAATTTGTCACCGAAGGCAAGACAGTTTCCTTATTTTGGGAAAACATGCAGGTGGATTTTAACATCGGCGAATAAAAACTAAAAATCATACTTCATGAAAAACGTTTATTTCAGCTTGCTTTTATTGAGTTGTTTTTTGATTTCAGGTACTTTATCTGCGCAAAATAAAGAAGTGCGTCAGAGTCCTCAGGCAGAGGTAAAGACAACGCTGAATTATGGACAAATTGTAGAAGTACATTATTCATCTCCCACTGTCCGTGGCAGAGCCATTTGGGGATCGCTAGTTCCTTATGGAGAGGTCTGGAGAACTGGTGCCGATGAGGCAACAACCTTCGAAACCAATAAGGATGTAATGATTAGTGGCAAGAAATTACCAGCAGGTAAATATGCGCTCTTCACCATTCCCGGAAAAAAAGAATGGACAGTGATCTTTAATAAAGATTGGAAGCAATGGGGAGCCACAGATTATGTCTCAAACAAGGATGTATTGCGCCTGACTGTTCCGGCTTATAAAACAACTTACTTAACAGAAAATCTATTGATTGATGTAGCGGATAATTTATTGACGATCAAATGGGAAAACGTCAATGTAAATTTGCCGATTCAATAAAATTTATAAAGAGCTCTAAGCTGAAGAAGCCCGTCATTGTACGGGCTTTTTTATTTTATAAAGTATAATTTGGAATCAGCTGATGATCTTTATTGGCGTAGAAATTATTGATGTATTGAACCACTTCATCAGGGTCGTCCATAATAGGCATAAGATCAAGATCATCAGGATTAATATTATTCTCTTGTTCAAGCATGACAGAAATAATCCAGTCTTTCATTCCTGACCAAAATGAACTACCAACTAAAACAACAGGAACCTGGGTGATTTTCTTAGTTTGAATTAATGTGAGGACCTCAAACATCTCATCGAGCGTTCCAAACCCACCAGGTAATACAACAAATGCCTGTGCGTACTTAACGAACATGACTTTTCGTACAAAAAAATATCGGTGACTTAAATTCTTATCATTATCGATGTAGACATTGTGAGATTGCTCGAAAGGAAGATCAATGTTTAATCCGACGGATACACCACCCTGAAGACTTGCACCTTTATTAGCAGCTTCCATAATACCTGGGCCGCCACCGGTAATAATTCCAAATCCGGACTCTGTAAGTTTTTGAGCGATTTTGACGGCAGTCTGATAATGAGGATTATCAGGTTTTGTTCGGGCACTCCCAAAAATGGAAATACATGGACCTATCCGGTTAAGTGATTCAAATCCATCAACAAATTCGGCGATCACCTTAAACATCGTCCAGGCATTTTCACCTTTGATCTGTGTCCACTGCTTCATTAAGCGTGCAGGTGGAGTAAATCCTTCAGACATACTATAAACGTTTAAAACTTAGTGTGCCAAACTAAAGAAAAAAATGGGTGACAGATTAATCAATTGACGCCTGATAATTGGCGAATTCCTGCTCAATATAACGTTGAAGATCTCTTAAATCCGAGAATCGGGATAATACTTCTCTCATTTCAACAATGGATTGTGATGTCGGTAATACGAACCGGTCAATGTCCTGAGCTGAAATAGTTTTCCCACCCAGAATGATTAGCCGCTCTACTACATTCTTGAGCTCACGAATATTTCCTGTCCACGGTAAAGACTGAAGTTTCTTTATGGCTTTGGCATCAAAAGATTTTTCCGGAATGCCATAATCTTTGCAGATTTCAGAGCAAAAATGCTGGATCAATTGCGGGATATCATCCATTCGCTCTTTAAGCGGGGGCACATCAATAATTATGACTGCGAGACGGTGATATAAGTCCTCCCTGAAACGGCCGGAATCAATAAGTTTCCGAAGATCTTTATTAGTAGCGGCGATGACTCTTACATCAACACGGATCTGTTTTTCACCACCAACACGAACGATCTTATTTTCCTGCAGGGCTCTCAACACTTTTGCCTGTGCAGATAAGCTCATGTCGCCAATTTCGTCCAGAAAAATAGTGCCGCCATTGGCAAGTTCGAATTTACCTGTGCGGGTTTTTATAGCTGAAGTGAAAGCTCCTTTTTCATGTCCGAACAATTCGCTTTCAATTAGTTCAGAAGGAATTGCGGCGCAGTTTACTTCAATTAACGGATTTTCTCTCCGGTTGCTCTTTTGATGAATCCAATGCGCAACGAGTTCCTTTCCTGTACCATTCTGACCTGTGATGAGTACCCGTGCCTCTGTTGGAGCTACAAGGTCTATTGTCGATAAGATATTTGATATGCATTTGGATTGTCCAACCATCGGCTGGCTACGTGTATTGGATACTTTTGTCTGAAGGAACTTCCTCTCGGAGATAAGTTCAGACTTATCCATGGCATTACGTAAGGTGATAAGTAACCTGTTGAGATCCGGTGGCTTTGAAATAAAATCAAAAGCTCCTTTTTTGACAGCTTCAACAGCTGTATCAATTGAAGCATGTCCTGAAATCATCACGACCGGTGTTTCACGAGCAAATTCCTGAATTTTATCCAGGGCATCCATACCATCCATCTTAGGCATCTTAATGTCCAGGATGATGACATCATATGGGTTTTGCTTGATTTTGACAAGACATTCCATGCCATCCGCAGCCTCATCTACCTCATATTTCTCAAATTCGAGGATATCCCGGAGAGTGTGACGGATACTTCTTTCGTCATCTACGATCAGAACTTTAGACATAGCCATAGTATTGGTCTTGTTAATGATATATTAAAATAATATCAAAAATATAACATTGACAGTAAATAGTTTATACTTTATAAAAAATAATATGTGTTAAGAAAAATTTTGGGTAACAATGATGACGTCAAAAATTAAATCTTGATGTGAATGTAAGAGAGGGCTATATAAGCCATAAGTCCCATGCCTGTTTCCAGGGCAAGTTCATCAATATCAAACCTGTTGGAATGAACGGGGAAGTTTTTATTTGAATCAGCCCATCCAGTACCTAACCGGTAAAAGGAAGCCGGAACCTGATGAGTATAAAAGGCGAAATCTTCAGAACTCATTCTTGGAGGAAGTGTGTGTACTTTGTCTTCTCCAAGGTAAGTCACAGCAGCATCGCGACACATTCCGGTAATGGCAGGGTCATTACTCAGACTTGGATAACCAATTTCAATTCTTATATCAGCATCGCCACCAGAAGCCCTGCAGGTATTCAGTATTAATTGCCTGATGAGATGATGGGCATGGTTTCTCCATTTTTCATCCATGGCTCTGAAAGTGCCTTCGAGATATACTTTTTCCGGAATAACATTGGTAGCGCCTCCATCGGAATAAATCTTTCCTATACTCAGAACTGCCGGAGACATTGGATCCTGATTTCTGCTAATTAATTCCTGCAGAGCGACCACAACTTTGCCTGCCATCAAAATGGGATCAATGCATAAGTGAGGAGTGGCGGCATGTCCGCCTTTGCCCCTGATCGTAACATACAACTCATCTGAAGAGGCCATATACAATCCATCCTTAAATCCAACGTGCCCTGCCGGCAATGGAGGATAAACATGCTGTCCTATGATCCACTCAGGTTTTTCTTTGAAGAGCCCTTCTTTAATCATTATAGATGCGCCACCAGGTAGCTTTTCTTCCCCGGGTTGAAAGATCATCTTAACCTCTCCACGCATCACGTCCTGAAAATCCCGGAGGATGGCTGCGGCTCCTAATAAGGATGTGGTATGTACATCATGCCCGCATGCATGCATAATGCCTGCATGCAATGATTTATAGGGAATATCATTTTCTTCCTGTATTGGTAATGCATCCATGTCAGCTCTCAGCATGATAGAAGGTCCTGTATGATTTCCCTTTATTGTTGCCACTATACCATGTCCTGCCCAACCGGAAGTGAAAGAAATTTGATGTGTGGTAAGAAAATGCTGAATACGCTCTGAAGTATTTTTTTCTTCAAAAGATAGTTCAGGGTGTGCATGGATCTCTCTTCGAAGAGCAACAATGGTTGGGGCCAGTGAGGATGCTTTTTTCTTTATTTTATCTGCCAGTTCTCTGACCATAATTCAATGGTTTTTGACCTATATCCTGCCATCGGGCAGTCAGCATGGACAGATCGGTAGTCCAGTGATAGTCACGTGCATAAACATAATGAATATGGCTGAGTCGACGTGAAGCTCCTTCATCATCAATCGGTATCATAGGACTCAGTATGCCTTGTTTAATCACAGGCAAGGATGATATTAATGTGTCATCCGGGTGATAAGCAATCCACGTCAGGCTGCCAGACAACACAGAAAATATATTGTTGAAAAAATATTTGCTATTCGCAATTGCAAAAAATAATATCGGAGAAAGTATGAACATTAAGAAGGAAGTGAGGATATCAAACATTCGCTTTGCACGTTTTGAAGCAGGATGAGATAATTTGAAATCAATTCGGATAGCATATGATTCCCCTTCCGTCTGACTACTCATACTCCCTACAATATTCATAGTCGTGGAAGCGGCCAACATGTATCGTAAGCCGGGACCTTGTAGTGACATGCTTCCTGTAAATTTTGAAAAGGGAACATCCTGTGCAGAGTAAATTACTTCTTTGACCTGGTGCACACGTATGATATCTTTCAATTGAGAGAAAGGGCCCAGGTACATTGTATCAGTGTCAGCGATCGTGTCATCAGGAGAAACAAGACCTGCAATATCAATTAAATCATGAGATCGGTTGATCAATTCCTTGATCCGGCTTGCTTCCTTCTGTCCTGCAACAATAATGGCTTTTCTTGCTTCCTTGAGATTGACTTCTTG
>JALYSC010000438.1 GCA_030855005.1 Bacteroidota bacterium
CTTTATCCAGCGAAGAAAATTAAGCTGATGGGTTCTCGTCTTCTGCTATCTTTGGTGCATTCAAAACAAAACGAACTTTTAATTTTATTCAACTATAAACCCAAAAGCTAATGGCAGTATTTTGGACACTTTGGAGCTTTAATGCACTTGTTGCATTAGTTCCAATTTACTTTTTCTTCGTAGGTCTAGCTGATGGTTCCATCACCTCTCGAAATATCGGAATGTGGTTTATTATTATACTCATTGTAGTTGCCATTATTGGAGGATCCATTTATCTAAAGAACCATAATC
The DNA here is from genome assembly GCA_030855005.1 of Bacteroidota bacterium. Classification (GTDB taxonomy): domain Bacteria; phylum Bacteroidota; class Bacteroidia; order Chitinophagales; family Saprospiraceae; genus Opimibacter. The sequence goes on from JALYSC010000438.1 coordinate 292, forward strand.
AGATGGCTCTTGCCCGCACCCTGCTTATTTTGGCAGCCATCCCTGGTATCCTGGCTATTCTTTACTTCGTCATCGTCTTTACTTCTAATACCAGATGGAATTGAATTTAAGCATTCACATCGAGTAGGTTTATGTCAGAACCATTTAATTTTGAGGAGGCCGGGAGAATATATGAGCAAACCATGAAGGGTGCGCTTGCGAATATTGATGCAATATCAGCTGATCTTCTAAAGCAACAGGAGAAAGCGATCGCTGACCAGATTGTTGCCCAAGGTGAGTTAAAACGGATTCAACGTGGAGCAGAAACTATCTCTGCCGCATCTATCAATCAGCATCGAAAAGAATATGATGAGAAGGTGCGCCAGGATTTGCTGCGACAGATCACGAAAAAACTTATTCTTACAGGACGCTCAGTCGAAGAAATCTTTGAGTGGCTCGAAGTAAAAGAAGATGTGATCCTTAAAGCATGGGATGAACTTGGCTTCAGAAAACTAGGTGAGCATCTTGCACATGTCGGGTATGAAGATGCAGGCAAAGCAGGATATGTAATTTTCTACCGAGATGATCTCATCCTCCGTTTTCCTTATGAGTTCGGAGGAGGACTTACTCTTGCCAACGTGGATGTTCCTTCTGAACAAGATTGGACAGCTTCGACCAATATTTCACTCGAAGAAAGAATGCCAACTCTTGAATTCATTGCCAACCGTATCATTCGCGATCAGGCAGCGGAACACAAGTATAAAATTGAAAAAGACCGCATCACAATCTATCTTCAATAAATATGAATAAACCCGGTCAAATATTCATTGGACCAGAACTCCTTTGGGTGATTTTTTACGTGCTGGTAATTGTCATAATCAAGGCGACACATTCACCAGTGAAATCAATGGATAATTTTTGGGATAATACGGCATTTATCATTCCTCTTGTACTGGTTCCTTTGACGTTCATGATTTATTTCATTCCCGGATCAATCCATAAATGGATGTTATTGCGAATGTGGGTGGCAGGCATTATCGGAGCACACCTGGTACTGAGTAAAAGTCTTGCAGCACATTCAGAAGGAGGTCCTGGAGTAGGGACTTATATCATGGGCATGGGTTTCGCCTTATTTATGCTGATTGCCGGAACTGTTTTTGCGCTGATAAAATTCAGATAGAAACCATTTCATCTTTGCATTTGTATAAATATGCCGAAGCTCCCCTCGAAGGATGATTATAAGACCGAAATACTTGCGGATCAATTCATATTTTCATCTGACATCGAGAGAATTGAAATTTCCTATTTGCAATTATTCAATACATACGCGCCCCTTGATCGCTTTCCACTTATTGATCAGAACATTCTTCTCTCTTCTATAGCAAATACAATTTCATCATTCACTGGTAATGAATCAAAAGCAATTCATAATTATAATTTCTGGAAAAGCTACAAAGCTCTTGAATTTGAACCGAAGTCGTATTCGTACGAAACAAAAATCAAAAATGTAAGTAATTGGAAACTTGAGGTTTCAAAAGAAGGTTTGATTTATTATGACCTTTCACACCATTTTAACGATTCTAATATCAAGCACGAACAAACCTTATCCGATTTTTGGTTTTATGGTCCACTATTTCCAATCCCATCTTATGACCTGCGTGTTGAATTAGTAGAGCTACTAAAATCTGCATTCATAGATGTAGGCTTTCCTTATCCTCAATCACATTATGAAGTCATTCAATATCCTTCTTTCATCAGCCCTCCTACCTGGTCAGATGGTGATTACGAGGGCAGCGAATTTGTCATGATCCGCGATTATGGAATAGAGTACGGCACTATGAACTTTCACGATGGACTCACCGGCCTATCCTTCATTTCCCATGAACACTGCCTCAATAGAAATGATCTCACAAACCTCATCTTCACTTCCGAAATCCGCAATGCAATAATTGAAATGATCAGAGGTGTAAGAGAGAAGAGGCGTAAGAAAGTAAGAGCACTAAATCATGATGATTACTCTGCGTTCTCCGCGTCTCTGTGTGAGATTTTTGTTTTTTTCTTAGCGACTTTGTATGCCATATTCTCTGCGTTCTCCGCGTCTCTGCGTGAGATAAAATCCAAATCTACACCATGTCTTCCGCCCTCACCCACTTATCAAACTGCTCACCAGTAAGATAATTGAGCGCGATCGCTGCTTCCTTTAGCGTCGTATGTTCCTTATGCGCTTTCTTGGCAATTTCGGCTGCTTTATCATATCCAATATGCGTATTAAGCGCAGTGACCAACATTAGAGAATTATCCAGATGCATCTTGATACGCGCAAGATTAGGCTCAATCCCCTCGACGCAATGCTCCACAAAACTAAGACAAGAGTCAGCGATCAACCGTGCAGAAACAAGGAAATTATAAATGATGACAGGTTTGAAAACATTCAATTCAAAGTGCCCCTGCATGCCGCCAATAGAAATGGCTACATCATTTCCAACTACCTGCGCCATAGCCATTGTCATCGCTTCAGATTGAGTTGGATTCACTTTGCCGGGCATGATAGATGAGCCGGGTTCATTGGAAGGAATATTTATCTCTCCAATACCGCTGCGTGGCCCGGAAGCCAGAAGACGTATATCATTTGCAATTTTATTTAAAGAAACTGCAACCGTTTTTAATGAGCCATGAGATTCTACAATAGCATCATGGGCTGCAAGGGATTCATATTTATTCTTAGCGGTAACAAACGGATGGCCGGTTAACTCGGCTATTCTTTTAGCTACCAGTTTATCATATTTTTTTGGTGCATTCAGACCTGTTCCAACTGCAGTGCCGCCAAGAGCAAGTTCAGCAAGATGGGGTAGGGT
>JALYSC010000062.1:0-6568 GCA_030855005.1 Bacteroidota bacterium
GTACAGCATTGAATTGTTTGGCTATAAACGTCACGCCATAAATGATGAAGATGGACTTAGAAAATCAAATTTGCTCGCTGAACGAGCTTGTTCGAGGTTCCCTTATGAAAGAATTCTGTCATTCATGCTTTTAGGTTGTAAGGAACATATTTCAATGTAAATTCCTTGAATCTTTCACCCTGTAATACGTCTAAAACACCACAAGTCTGGCATCAAAAAATTCATAGAAAATCCAGATTATTTTTCAATTCGAAAACCTTGAATCGCCTCCGGATCCAAACATTTCCCAAACGCCAAAAACGACGCATTCAGCAACGACTCTTTATTATAAGTGAAGGGCAACAAAGTATCCGCATTTAAAAGAGAGCCACCGGCTTCTTCCAGTATGCATTGCGCTGCAGCAGTATCCCATTCCATTGTAGGACCAAAGCGGGGATAGAAATGCGCCTTACCCTCAGCGATCAATATTAGTTTGAGAGAACTCCCAACAGAAATAATTTCAGGTTCCGTTAATTGTGAAATAACACGCTCTGTATCCGGATCCCGATGACTCCGCGATGCTACAACATTCAACTTGCGATCTGTAAAATAAAAGGGTAAAGATTGAATTTCCTTTTTTTGATTCGCAGGATCAATCCGGTACGCGCCTGAATGTTTTTCAGCGACATATATATTTCCAGACGCAGGAACACACACAAATCCTCCTACTGAGGTATTCTCTTCCACATAAGCTATGTTAATCGTGAACTCCCCATTACGTTTGATAAATTCCTTCGTGCCGTCTAATGGATCCACTAAAAAATACTGCGTGTATTTTCTGCGTTCCGCATATTCCTCGTGTTTCATTTCTTCTGATATGACAGGCACTCCTGGATAGAGCAGGTTAAGATCATGCCTGATTATATCATTTGCCCTCAGATCAGCCTCTGTCAAAGGACTTTGATCTTCTTTAATCTGGGTATTAAATCGATCCACATCCGCATAGATTTCGAGTATGGCCGCAGCCGCCTTTCGCAATACCGGGATCAAAAGTTCAGTCATTTGCATGAGCACAAGGTAACGAGGTTCAGATATCTATGGAGATTAGGTACAGTTCTCTATACTACAGGACTTTATATCTTTGGTTGATGCCATGGACGAATCAACCAGCTCTTATTAACAAAAACTCACTTTCTGTTAAGCACTTCATCTATTTAGCATTCGTATTGCTGGCACCAGCGATCGGCCTGGCGCAAAGACCCGTTTATACCATCTCTGCAACACTTGATACCACCCAGCATCTCCTCAAGGGGGATGTTGAAATCATGTATACAAATAATGCAAGTTCACCTTTAGATCGGCTTGCTATCCATTTGTGGCCTAATGCATTTGCTTCAAAAAATACTGCATTCGCACACCAGATGCTAAACCTGGATAAACTGACTTTTGATCGAGCTAAGAATAATGACTTAGGAGGCTTTACGGATTTAAACTTTACTTCCCCTGATCATCCTTTGACATTTGAATCTACTGCTGATCCGGATATTGCCTGGCTGATTCTAAGTACTCCATTGCAACCCGGAAAATCGATTACTATCAAAACTCCTTACACGGAGAAAATTCCCATTTCTTTTTCGCGCCCCGGACGCACAGATATGAGTTATCAGTTCACACAATGGTATCCGCATATAGCAGTGTATGATGAACAAGGGTGGCATACCATGCCTTATCTGGATTCGGGTGAGTACTTTAATGATTTTGCTGATTATGATGTCACGATCGTTGTACCTGATGGTTATGTGATAGCTGCGACAGGAACAGGTACATCAAATGATATAGACGGTCCTAATACTGAATGGAAATTTACAGCCACCAATGTAATTGACTTCGCCTGGTTTGCCAGTCCGGAATTTACTCATGAGAAAAAAGTAATCGAGGTCGATCAGCAATCAGTTGAGCTGAATATTTATATCGATCCATATCTCACTGAGCATTGGGATTCTGCTATTTTTTATGCAGAGCGTGCAATGCATTTCTATAGCGATTGGGTCGGACCCTATCCTTATCCTCAGATGAGTGTTGTCTATGCTCCTTTTAGCAGAGGTGGTTATATGGAGTATCCAATGATTGCACAGATTGGTACCGCATCAAGTGCTGATTTTTTAGACCGGGTTATAGCACATGAGATTGGACATACCTGGCTTTATGCAATCCTTGCAAGTGATGAGCGCGAGCATCCCTGGATTGATGAAGGCTTCAATACATTTCTGGAGAATCAATATATGCGGGCTTATTATGCAGACCCGCGAGAGGTCGCATTTCCATCTATTGTGGATCATAAGGATGCCATGGATCATTATGACGTCACCCTCCATAATCTCAAAACCAAAAGACAACTGCAGCCTCCTGAGACACATCCTGAGGATCAACTTAACAACCAGTATTTATTAAGTGCATACATCCTTCCGGCGAAAGGTCTTGAGATAATGCGACTGCAGGTTGGTGATGAGATGATGAAACGCATGTATCGTCGTGTATTTAAGGAAAATCAATTATCGTTGGTGTCACCAGAAGATTTTAAAACTTCATTCGAAGCTGAATGCCAATTTGACCTCTCATGGTTTTTCGAAGAATGGGTTCATCACAGCGATCAGATAGATTATCGTATTAAGAATTTTAATGCAAAAGCTGATTCAGTAGTTATTCAAAACAAATCTCCCTATGCGCATGCATTAACTGTCAGCGGTTATAAAGATCATGAGCATGTCGAAACTAAATGGCTGCAGGGATTTACAGATATCAGATCAGTATCATTCAATAAGGATATTGATGAAGTTCGATTATATGATCACTTGTCTGCTAATAAATATTGGCAGCGTGATGTACGGCCAAAGCAATTTCCTGCATTCCACATAGTTCCTAAAGTCGGGAGTTATTCGAGATCCTCTATCAGCACTACACCTATTTTCGGATATAATCTGACAGATGGTATTATGCCCGGTATTGCAATCATGACAGATGTTTTTCCACAACCCAGGCTAAAATTATTGCTAATGCCATTCTTTGGTCTGGAGAGCAAGTCCTTCAGATATCATGGCGAGATTCGATACAATTCAGATATTGATTTCCTTTCTTTTGATAAAGTTTTGATGGGCATATCTGCTTCTGAATTCGGATATAATGTAGACACGCATTACTTGTTTCGTGATGATTATGCGCGATTATCACCTTCTATAGCATTTCGTTTTCATGAAAAGAATATCAATTCACATAATACCAAATGGTTGAAGTACCGTTATGTCAATATCACTCAGAACTATGGCATCGGTGAGAATTTTTTGGAATATGTATTCAGACATGAAGATCGTTCTTATGGTATTCATGAATTGTCCTATCAGATGCGTTCTGATTTTGTACTCAGGCCTTATTTTGCTACAGCCGCAGTACAGACAGGAGAAGGCTTTGTACGTGTTAACCTGCAGTACCAGCAGCATTTTAGAGGAAGAGATAAGATGCGCGGCATTTGGGTAAGGGGATTCGCAGGATGGCTTCCATATCTCGACGAACCAAAAGCAAACGTCTTGTTTTTCTTCAATGGTATTTCATCAAATGGATATTCTTCAAAGGACTATATGTATGACGAATGGTTAATTGGAAGAAATGCAGTCAATGGTAATTTCACCCGGCAAGTTTTTATTAAGGATGCAGGATTAAAAACTTTTGCAACGAATGGCCTTAGCGAAAAATGGATGATGGGTGGAGGAATAAGTGTGTCGATGCCAATTAAGTATCTCCATCTGTATATGGATGCGGCTTTATATCCCAGTGGTATTACACAGGAGGCTGAATTGAGTTATACCGGAGGAATTGCCGTAGTCCTGATGAAAGATGTGTTTGAAATTTATCTTCCCTTGTTAGAAAGTAAGGATATCAGGGAAAGTTTGCCCTACCAGATTAATAAGTTATGGCATCAACGAATAACTTTCCAGGCCAATTTCAAATTAGCCAATCCATTTTACCTGGTGGATGAATATCACCTCCAATACAGGTGATTATTATTCGTCTTCATCATCGAAGTCATCCTCAGCGGGAATAACAACTTCACCATTTGCATTACCAATCAGTCGAAGTTTGCTGACATTATCTTTCCTAAGATGATTTGCCACTTTATAAATATGACGTGCAGTCACCTCATTAATTCGATCTGCTTCCGTATTGATCAGGTTGGCATCACCAAGTGATTCATAGTAGGCCAGATTGGTTGCTTTATGCGCAGCACTGACGTTTGAAAAGCAAACTGTACTCTCGTTTTTGTTTTTCAATTTATCTAAAATAGTTGCACTTACTTCTTCCTGTTGCAATCCGCTTAATTCAATCCACAACTGAGCTTCCATCGCATCTAATGTGACTTCTTTTGCAGGACGGAGTTCCATGATAAACAATCCTTTGTCTTCTGTGCCTGTGATGTATGCATCCATGTGAGCACATATTTTCAGAACCTTCACCATACGCTGATAAAAAAGTGATGATCTGCCAAGACTAATTACATCACTTAAGAGATCGTAGGCATAGTAATCAGGTCCATTGCGGTCATCCATCAACCACGCGACATACAAGACAGAAGACGGATATGCGCCTTCATTTTCAAGCAACCTCATTTCAACCTGCATATGCTCCTCAGGCTTTGAGAATCGCAAAACTGGTCTTGCAGGAATTGACTCAAATCTATTCTTAATCATCGTAAGCATCTCTTCCGGATCAGTTGGACCCGACACGCTTAAGATGGCATTATTTGGACCGTAAAAATTTTGATAGAATTCTCTTACATCATCCAGCTTGGCTTCAGCGATGTGTTCTATTATTTTTCCAATGGTAGGCCAGCGATAAGGATGTGTTTTATAACAGAGATCAGATAACATGTGCCACACCATACCGTATGGTTGATTGATACATGTTTCTTTATATTCTTCAGTCACGACCTGCTGCTGTACACTCAGTGATTTTTGATTGATGCTCAGATTTTGCATCCGGTCAGCTTCAAGCCACAGCGCAGTATCTACATTGACGGAAGGAAGTGTGGTGTAAAAATTGGTGATATCCGCATTCGTAAATGCATTGCAATCTCCTCCTGCTAATTGAACCGGGTCATCAAAAGACTCAGCATTCTTTGATCCTCCGAACATGAGGTGTTCAAAAAGATGAGCGAAGCCGGTGCGTTCAGGAGCTTCATCCCTGGACCCGACTTTGTATAACATATTGACCGTCGAAAGCGGAGTATTCTTATCCTGGTGGATGATCACACATAAGCCATTAGACAATGTGTGCTTTTCAAATGTAACCAATAGGTGCCTGTTAAGATTTGAGGGACAAAACTAAGAAACAATGATCAGAAGACCAGAGTTGACATTTTGTATACATTTAGACGCCAATGGCAATAGAAAAGGATAAAATCCAGGAATCAGGTCAGCTTAATACTGAAGCAGAAGCTCTAATGGGTTATGTTTCAGGTATTCCGCCTTATCTGCGAGGTCCTTATTCGACCATGTACCTGATACGACCCTGGACCATCAGGCAGTATGCCGGTTTTTCAACCGCAGAAGAAAGCAATGCGTTTTATCGCCGCAACCTTGCTGCTGGGCAACGCGGACTCTCTATTGCATTTGATCTGCCTACACACCGGGGTTATGATTCTGATCACCCTCGTGTGACTGGAGATATAGGCAAAGCAGGTGTGGCAATCGATACAGTTGAAGACATGAAGATCCTGTTTGATAAGATTCCACTTGAAGATATGTCTGTTTCAATGACCATGAATGGTGCTGTCATTCCTATTCTGGCATTTTTTATTGTTGCAGCTGAAGAGCAGGGCGTTGAAAGAAATAAGTTGACAGGTACCATTCAAAATGATATTCTAAAAGAATTCATGGTCCGTAATACTTATATCTATCCACCGGGATATTCAATGCGTATTGTAGGTGACATTTTTTCTTTTATGGCATCGCAAATGCCGAAGTTTAATTCGATCAGTATTTCCGGTTATCATATGCATGAAGCCGGCGCTACCGCAGAACTGGAATTAGCGTATACACTTGCCGATGGTTGGGAATATCTGCGTACAGGGATTAAAGCAGGACTTGATATTGATGAGTTTGCACCTCGACTCTCTTTCTTTTGGGGCATTGGTATGAATCATCTCGTGGAAGTAGCCAAGATGCGGGCTGCCCGTGTTATGTGGAGTGATATCGTAAGTCGGTTTAATCCAAAGGATGATAAATCACTTGCCCTGCGCGTGCATTGTCAGACGAGTGGCTGGAGCTTAACTGCACAGGATCCTTATAACAATATTGCACGTACAACTATTGAAGCTATTTCTGCCGTACTTGGAGGTACTCAATCTCTGCATACAAATGCACTGGATGAAGCGCTTGCATTACCAACCGATCATACTGCAGCTATCGCGCGTGAGACTCAATTGTTTTTGCAATCTGATGCTCAACTTAGTCAAATTGTAGATCCATATGGAGGGTCAGTTTTTGTGGAAAATCTGACGCATGAATTAATTATTAAAGCATGGGAATACATTAAAGAA
>JALYSC010000062.1:6578-10569 GCA_030855005.1 Bacteroidota bacterium
GAAGAAGCTGGTGGAATGGCGAAGGCCATGGAAACGGGACTTCCAAAAATGCGTATTGAAGAAGCTGCAGCCAGACGCCAGGCAAAAATTGATTCAGGAAAAGATAAAATTATTGGCATCAATATATTTCCACCGGATGATGCGCATGATCTCAAATTATTGCAGATAGATAACAAGGCTGTTACTGATTTGCAATTAAATAAATTGAAGCAGGTTAAATCATCACGTAATGAAACTGATGTCATAAAGGCACTGGATGATATTACTAATGCTGCATCAGGAAAAAGTAATCTGCTCGAAGCTGCGATAGTTGCTGCCCGTCATCGTTGCACCCTGGGTGAAATTAGTGATGCCATGGAAAAAATATTTGGGCGATATATTGCATCGCCAACTTTAATCTCCGGAGTCTACGCAAGAGAATTAAGTATGAATGAATCCTTTCTTAACGCACGTGAAGCCGCTAATACCTTTGCAACATTGGCAGGCCGCCGTCCCCGCATCATGGTTGCCAAACTTGGGCAGGATGGTCACGATCGCGGCGCTAAAGTAATCGCTACCAGTTTTGCTGATTTGGGTTGGGATGTTGATATCGGTCCTCTCTTCCAGACTCCAATGGAAGCAGCCCGCCAGGCAACCGAAAATGATGTGCACATCCTGGGGATCTCATCATTAGCTGCAGGTCATAAAGTTTTAGTCCCTGGTACGCTTGCTGCTTTACAGGAACTCGGCCGCGAAGACATCGCCGTCGTAGTTGGCGGCATCATCCCCGAGCAAGACCATGAAGAATTATTTCAACAGGGTGTGGCTGCCATCTTTGGACCGGGTACGATTATTTCAGAAGCGGCTGTTTCCTTATTAAGCATTTTAACTAATAAGCTTAAATCATTGTAATAACCTCATAACTTTTAAGCCTATAACCCTCATTTTTTAGAAGCTGCCGTTTCTTTATTTGTTGTTCCGACAAAAATTCTTAATCCTACAAATAACCCCATTACCTTATAAGCCTATAACCTTTTTCAAAAAAACAATTCAGCAGCAATTCCATCCGCGAAAAAATAATATTCCGGATTCAACGCATAATTACCATCTCCATTTTTGAAGACCTTCCCATTCTCTAAATAGGGTAGAATAGCAAGATTCAATTTTTGAGAAAAGGAAGAATCAAGACCTTCAACCGCATCCTTTTCAATCCCTTTTGCCGTCCTCAATCCAGTCATGACTATTTCATTATATCGTTGTTGAGGCGTCAGTGTTTCGATTTCAAAAGGAATGGTATCATTCCGCAAGGCATGCGTGTATTTTATATTGTGGGAAACATTCCATTGCCGTGAGACTCCATTAAAACTATGCGCCGAAGGACCAATGCCTAAGTATGGTATTCCTTTCCAATAACTTGTATTATGTCTTGACTCTTTTCCTGGTAAAGCAAAATTGCTTATTTCATATTGCTGATACCCGTTTTCACCCAACATCTTCTGAAGGATCTGATACTGACGATTACTTTGTTCATCATCAGGAGGAATACTACGTCCTTTCTGTACCTGGTGGGCTAATACTGTCCCCGGCTCAACCGTAAGTGCATAAGCAGAGATATGCGGAATTTTAAAATTGATTATTTTTTGAATATTCCCAATCCATTCTTCATCATTTAATCCATCACCACCATAGATCAGATCTGCGGAAATGTTTTCAAATCCAGCCGCCTGTGCAAGTAAAATCGAATCAATCGATTTTTGCGCCAAATGATTTCGGTTCCACTTTTGCAAAAGATCATCCTGAAATGCCTGCACACCAATACTTAATCTGTTAATTCCTGAAACCTTCCACGCCTCCAGATTTTCACTTGTGATATCCTCAGGATTTGCTTCAAGAGTAATTTCTGTTTGAGGTTCAACTTTATAATTTGATTGAATCGTCGAGAGTATTTGATGTATGTCCTGATGTGGTAAGGCAGAAGGAGTGCCACCACCAAAATATATGGTTTCAATGCGATGACCTTTTAGATATCGGGTCTGTAGCTGTATTTCACGGATCAGTGCATCGACCAGCTCATCCTTCGTGTTGAAAGAAGTCGAAAAGTGAAAATTACAATAGTGACATGCCTTCCGGCAAAATGGAATATGCACATAGATCCCCGCCATACCTGCAAATGTAACAAACCACATGCCGTAAGCCCTTAGCTGCTGTAGTCTCCGTACCTTTGCGCTATATGCATCGCCTGCCATTATTGCTCCTGATCGTCTTCGGATATCTTCAGATGCAATCGCAGTCCTACTCGCTGGAATTAACAGCTCCCGATCTCAACATTATCAAGCAATGGCAGCAAAGTCAGCCCAAACGCCAGGATTCATTAGCATGGATACTGGAGCGCAGCATTTTACTCGATAAATTATATTCTGAAGGTTATCTCTTATCAGAGATAAGTGTTTGGAATTTTAATACTGATACCCTTCATGTTCAGGTTGATCCCGGAAATAAAATCTATTGGGCACAGCTTTCATTTCGCGCCCTTGAATTTTTACCTCCTAATTGGGTTGATGAATTGAATGTTTCAGGGGAGCCTATAAAATATAATGATTGGCATGAGACAGTCATGGATGTCCTGCGTTCCGCCCAGGAAGAAGGATATCTTTTCGCAACGTATAAGTTAAATATTCTTGACTTAAAAAATGATTCACTACAGGCAGAAGTAATATTCGAGCCTGGCCTGCAAATCGTGTTTGACACAATCGAAATAGAAGGAAATGCAAAACTCGCAAAAGGATATTTAGAAAAATCTTCCGGCTTTACCAAAGGTCAACCTGTTACCCTGCTGGATTTAGAATTACTAAAACAACATCTGGACAATCTCAAATTCGTACAGCAGGTTTCTCCACCGATCCTGATTCTCTTTCAGGAAAAAGCAACAGTGCGTGTTTTTTTAAATAACCGGCAGGCAAGTTCTTTTGATGTCCTGGCCGGATTTCAGCCTGCGTCAGCCAATCAAAGTTCAATTGCCATCACAGGTTATGTCGAACTGGATCTGGTCAATCAATTGTCGAGAGGTGAGCGGGTTTACCTTCATCTTGAAAAACTACGACCTCGTAGTCAGGATCTTGAACTCAGTGCATATTATCCTTACCTGCTTGATCTCCCATTTGGTCTGGAAGGCGAATTCAGATTAGTAAAAAACGATACGCTTTTCAGTGACCTTCATTGGAAAGGAAATATTGTCCTGCCACTCGGACGCGATCAATATCTACGTGCAGGGTTAAGTCAACAATCAACCAATCTTATTTCCATCAATAGGAATGCGATCATTTCTTCGAAAAGACTTCCCGCCTATATCGATCTGCGCATCAATGGATTTAATCTCGGACTGGTACGTAATCGATTGGATTATGAATTGAATCCGCGACGAGGATATTCAATTTCTTTGAGTGGATCTATTAGTCAAAAGCGCGTAAAGCAAAGTTCATTAATTGAAGACTTAAACCGTATCGATCCTGACTTTGATTACACCACATTATATGACACCTTACATGAGCCATCATCGCGTTTTGCATTAGAAGGTGCATTTCAATATTTTATTCCCTGGGGTACCAGGTCCACGATTCGTCTTGCTGTAGAGGCAGGCGCATTGGAAAGCGGCGATCGATTATTCATCAATGAAATGTTTCGTCTTGGCGGATACTCGCGTCTTCGTGGCTTTGACGAGGAATCCATATTCGCCCAATTTTATTCCATCTTTTCTGCTGAATACAGGCTCATCATCAGCCAGGGCAGTTATGTATCTCTCTTCAGTGATTATGCCTGGGTGAAAAGCGAAGACGTGGAATTCCCCATCGAAGATCGCCCCTATGGTGTAGGAATCGGACTCACCCTTGAAACAAAAGCCGGCATCTTCGGCATGCGCGCAGCCGTCGGCTCACAACTTGGTAATGCGCTTGACTTCAATGCGGCCAGAATACATTTTGGGTATGTCAATAGATTTTGAGGCAGAGTTTTACGT
>JALYSC010000439.1 GCA_030855005.1 Bacteroidota bacterium
CACAAGACGGAGACTTTGTCCCATTCGGATCAGGAACCGCTTATCCTGGTTTTGTTTAGAAAGTAATTTGTTGACTATCTGTCTATAGTCACTGTTCTTTTCTTTAAACTCTTGATACCGGGAGAGCGCTTGTATCAGATCCTCTTCCTTAATAGGTTTCAGTAGGTAGTAAAGTGCATGTACTTTAAATGCTTCAATTGCATATTGATCATAAGCTGTGCAAAAGACAATGCCTGTCTTGTCAAATGAATAGTGCCGGAAAATTTCAAGTCCCGATCCGTCAGCCAGATGGATATCCATAAACACGAGGTCAGGGGCACCGTTTTGATCCAGGAAGTTTAGTGTGGATTCAACTCCATCTGTCATCCCTACTATCTCCGCATTGGGTTCTGCTTTCTTCAGCATATTGACCAACCGCGTTGCGGCAGGTTTCTCATCTTCAACGATCAAAATATTCATAGCGGGGCATTAGGATGAATAATTGGAATTTTGACAGCAAATGTATTGCCATCATTGGCAATTTCAACTCGTTCGGAGGTCAGATACTGATATCGTGTCAGCAAGCTGCTCAAACCAAATCCGGTGGATTCCACCATGCCAGCTATTTTAAGGTTAATTGGATTTGATACTTTGACCATTTCGTTATCGATTGTTACAGTAATACGGAGTGGATTCTCTTCGGTGATCTTATTGTGTTTAATTGCATTCTCAATTAGCATTTGTATCGTAAGAGGAGCAATATATCCTTTGGATGGGGTGAAGTTTTCTTCCACCCATATTTTGTCTTCATGTCGCTTTTGAAGAATATAGATGTAATTACGCATGATCGTAATCTCCTCCTGGATAGTGATTAACTCGGCATCTCTGTGCTTAAGTACACCTCTGAAGAAACCTGAGAGCTGATCTACATAATCTACGGCTGCGACCTGATCTTCCTCAATAATGCCTGCAAGAGTATTAAAGCTATTGAATAAAAAATGAGGATTAACCTGTGCACGGATAGCGTTATGTTGAAGATTTGTTTTTTCACGTTCAAGTTGATGTATCTGATGAAGTCTTCTAATCCTTCCTCTGATGTATAAGAATGTCAACAAAATAATCAGCACAGCAGAACTGGAAATAAACCACCAGGTGAAATAAAATGGAGGCAGGACGACAATTGTTCGCAGTAGTGGTTTTGATTTTGAAAAATCTTCATTGTACGATCCCGCCACTAAAAAAGTATACGTTCCAGGTGAAAGTTTGGAATAGACTGCACGCCCTTCCTGGGTATAAATCCAATCCTGATCATGGCCGTCAAGTTTATATCGGTATAATACTCGCAAAGGATCAGGATACCAAAGTCCTATAAATCTCAGATCAAGAAAATTACTGTCCGGTTTGAGTCGTATGATTTCTTCATCAAATGTATGTACCGGCAGCAAATCGACGAGATGCATTTGGACGTATCGTGATGTATCCTCTTCAGCAGAATTAAAGTGAAATATTTCATCTGCTCCGGCGATCCAGACAGAACCATCTCTATCTCTTACAGTCGCATTAATATTAGGTGAGAAATCCTGCAAGCCCATCGAAGATGTGAATGCATACATTCCGGAAACAGGATTTCGAATTTCAATAGCGCCTTCACGAATAATTACCATTTCATTATTTCCTGAAGTGATAAGACTGTTTAATGAGCCCTCTACTGATGCCATCCGGTCAATAACTTTACCTTCCTGGTTGAGCTTGTATATATTCCCTTTAGCTGCTGATATCCATATGTTATCAAGCTGATCACTTGTGATACTGTAGATGGTGCGCATATCTACTAAATCAGGTCCTGATGTCAACTCGCCTAGACCTACACTTCTCAATTGATTATTTTCCAGGCAGAACAAACCCTTTCCATCTGTTCCAAACCATACTTTTTGATCATTCCCCACATGTACATCGTAGACATATCCTGCCGGGAAATTGTATTTATCCTGGAAGCGGGTCACCTGAAGATTATCCTGCATAGGATCACCTTCCGAGTTGATCTCGGTAATACCACCTAATGTAGTCAGCCATACTGTTTGAGCTCTTCCATCAATGTTCAGGATACTGTTATTAGAAATACCTTTTGATTCTGTGATAACCTTTACTTTATTGTTCTCAGGATTGTAGATAAATAATCCTTCACCAAATGTCCCAATCCACAATAAGCCCTGATCATCAATATAGACAGACAAAATATTGAGTTGATTGTCACGAAGATGAGTGGTAAGCTGTCCTGTCAACCTATCAAAATGATACAATCCTGTTTCACAACCGATCCATAGCTCATCATCTGCCGGAGCTATCGATTGAATACCTTTGATACCGGGAAGGAAATGTTCTAAATCCGTATTTGCCATGAATAATTTATTCCCATTTGTCATCCATATATTGCCTGTCTTATCAAACAATATATCCTCAATCCGATCCTCTATGCCTAAGGGCAAAATTGTATTCCTGGTCTGAAGATTATACGAATAGCGACCAATGTGTTTTTCATTAGCAAACCATATTTCTTTTCCAAAACCCTGACACAGACTATTGATGGGACCATCCTCTGCATTAGGTTCCAGCACATGGATCACAGTATCTTTGCCGTTAAGATATCTGCCTATGCCATGATCATAAAATCCCATCCAAATATCTCCGCTTGGATCAGCGAGAAGTGTTGTGACAATTTCATCACGTAGTCCATGTTGCCGGTTTAGATTTGTCAAAGTGGATTTCCCTTTAGGCTGATATATCCAGACTCCATGATCAGTTGCAATCCATATCAATCCGGATGGGTCGATAAGCGCATCATAAATATCTGATACCTGATTATTAGATAATGCACTAAACCTTACCAACTGTCCATCTTTCCATTTCCACAATCCATGCCCATAAGTAGCTATATAAACATATCCGTCATTGTGAAATAATATCTTTGATATTGCAAATTCACTTAAAGAATCAGAAATAAGCATTTCATCATGTCCACGAAAAGTTGAAATCTGAATCACTCCATCTGCATAGCCTGTCCAAATTTCTCCTTTAGGACTTTCTGCGATGGTTGTAACTGAAATTCCGCTTCCCTGTAGTCTTGGTACATGCCTGTATTT
>JALYSC010000063.1 GCA_030855005.1 Bacteroidota bacterium
GCTGTAGCACAAGGGATGAGTGCTGCAGGTCGAAGCAGACGGTTTACTGAATATTCAGCTTTGACTTCACCATGCTTGTTACATTCGTTGACTCGTCTGCGTAAAGTAATACGCCTACGCCTGGGCTGCCGTCAAAAATATAAGTGTAACCATTTTCTTTAGCTACAGCCTGAATTGCGTTCCTTACCTCATCGAGGATAGGAGCAAGTAATTCTTCTCTTCTTGTAGCGAGTTGCGTTTGCATTTCCTGCTCGTATTGAAGGATCTTATTTTCTTCATCTTTCAAAAGAGCGACTTGTGCTTCCTGGTCTTTAGGTGCGATATCACCCGCCTGTGCTCTGCGCTCGAGGTCCTGATATTTTACCTGAAACTCTTCCATCATTTTCTGGCCTTTAGCCTGAAGTTGTTTGTTGAGTGTCTCCAGATTGGATTCAGCTTCCTTGACTTTGGGCATGAGATCAAGTAAGCTGGCGCTATTCACATAGCCAATTTTTTGAGCTCCTGCTGTCAGATAAGACATGGCCGCAATGGCAACCACTAGTGTGTATTTCAGAAATACTTTCATTTGCAATGGGTATTGTTTTTATAAAAAGTTCGCAAAAATAGGAAATTGACCTTTATTTGGATAGAAGACGGACGATGTCATCTGTTTTATCATATTCGGCATTAGAGAAGATAAGACCACCAGTGCCTCCCTTATCAAAGATGAAGTCAAAGCCTCGGTCTTCGGCATAGTTCTGAATGGCGGCATAGACCCTCTCCTGGATAGGTTGAACAAGGTCCTGGCGTTTTCGGAACAACTGGCCTTCCGGGCCAAATTTATCACGCTGCAGTTCACGGACGGCTTTCTCACGTTCCATGATTTCATCTTCTTTTGCCTTACGCGCATCCTCAGTCAGAAGGACCTGTTCAGCCTGATATTTATTATACATAGCCTTGATTTGATCGTATTCAAGTGCTATTTCCTGACGCCAGGTAGCTGCGAGTTTGTCAAGGTCGCCCTGAGAAGTTTTGTAATCCGGAAGCTCTTCAAGCACTTTGGTAATATCTACTATGGCAATACGCTGTGCACTTAATTGTGTCGCTGCTCCAAAAGCAAAGAAAAGGAGTAGAAAAAGGATCTTATTCATGTTTTGAGGTATTAGTATTAACGATGTGAAGAAGAGACGCCAAAAGTACTTTATTTATTGGCTCCTGCCCCGCGATTAAGACGGAAGGGGCGTTCTAAAAGTTTCATTCATGAATACCACAGGGTTGCTCACTTTGCATATTATATTCTTGATTTAATTGAGGTAATACATTTTAAAAAGTAGCATATCCATATTTCTTTAACCTCCATTTAACCTTCTCCTAAACACATATTAACATGGGCACCAACTCATGATTAATTTTGGCGCATGGATAACTACCGCTACGAGGGCAAGGAACTAGATGTACACGAGATAATAAGCATGCTTGGTCAGAAAATAAGCCTTTCTGATCAGGTTTGGCAAAGGATAGCTTCCAACCGGAAAGCCCTTGATGATTTATTGGAGGGATCTGATTCCCGGTTCTATGGGATCAATACGGGTTTTGGCGCCATGTATTCCATTTCGATTTCTCCGAAAGATATACGTACTCTACAAACCAATCTGCTAAAATCGCATGCCTGTGGTGTGGGCCCAGCTACCCCTTCCATCATCGTACGCCTAACTTTGTTACTTAAGATCATTAGCCTGGCTCAGGGTTATTCGGGTGTCAGACGAGAAGTGGTTCAGTTCCTGCTGGACCTGCACAATTTCAATATCATTCCTGTGGTCCCGACATTAGGTTCGTTGGGAGCAAGTGGTGACTTGGCTCCGTTAGCTCATTTGAGCCTACCGCTTATTGGCGAAGGAGAAGTAGTATATAAGCGCGAACAAATGCCAGCTATGAAGGCTATTCAGTTGAGCGGGATGAATGTACTAGAACTGGAAGCCAAAGAAGGACTTGCACTTATCAATGGTACTCAGTTTTCACTCGCTTGGTTGATTTTTGCTGTTGATAATGGATTGAGATTAACCAATATCGTCGATCTCTGTATGGCAACTTCAATGGAGGGCTTTGACTGTCATTCATCACCATTGTATGAAGGAATTCATCTTCGCAGAAACCAACCAGGACAAATTCTTGCAGCAGCTTCTATCCGGAAATGGGTAGAAGGAAGTGAAATTCTCAACCGAGAAAAAAATCATTTGCAGGATCCTTATTCATTCAGGTGTGCGCCACAAGTTCATGGAGCTACGCGTGACGCTCTTGAATATTGTCTTCGTATCGCTGACAATGAGATCAATTCAGTGACAGATAATCCTTTGGTATTTAATGATACCGATGAGACAAAAATTATTTCCGGTGGAAATTTTCATGCGCAACCGCTCGCGTTAGCATCGGATTTTCTGTGTATTGCGTTAGCTGAATTGGGAAGTATCTCTGAGAGGCGATCTTATCTTCTGCTTACCGGGCAGCGAGGATTGCCACCAGCTCTTGCAGAGAATCCCGGACTCGAATCCGGCATGATGATATGTCAATACACCGCTGCTTCGATTGTCAACCGGAATAAAATCCTATCACATCCTGCATCTACAGATTCTATTGTCACAAGTGCAGGTCAGGAAGATCATGTGAGTATGGCTGCAGGAGCCGGCATGAAACTTTTTGAAGTGGTGAATAATATTTGGAAAATTGTCGGCATCGAATGGATGATTGCATGCCAGGCACTTGATTATCGAAGGCCTGCAAAATCTTCAGTAGCTATAGAGGAAGTCCATGCGGCTTATCGCGCTCAGGTTACCCATTTGTCGGGCGATCGGATTCTTTCATCTGATATTGATATTACAGAGAACTTTCTCCGGCAAATTTCTTTTAGCCGGTCATGAGAGGACTGCATCAACAACTATCAGAAAAGATCACTGAACTCGAGCAGATCAAAAAGATCCGTGCTCATACATCAGCTCTTCAACAGCGATTGTCCGATGAACAACAGTCGTTGAGCACCATGGAAAAAGTATTGGATAAAGAACAGCGTGATGTGGAAGCATTGGAAAGAGAAGGTATCTCAACCATGTTTAGAAAATGGATGGGAGATCGTGAGGAGAAACTGGATAAGGAAAGGGAAGAATACCTGAAAGCTTCACTTCGGTTTAATGAATTATACAAGTCTGTTGAGCTAATTAAATTTGAACTGGATCTGTTGACAAAAAAGGAACAGAACCAGGATCAGGTACAGGGTGAAATTGAAATACTTTTCCAGCAACGGGAAGCAGAGCTAATAAATACAGATCCAACAGTTGCACAATCTTTACAAGCCATTCATCAGCAGTCGGATAAGTTTTTAAAATTTTCTGTCGAAGTTGATGAAGCACTAAAGGCAGGGACAGCAGCTAATGAATTTATCATCAGAGCAGCTAATTTTCTAATTGATGCCAAAATGTATGGTGAGCGTAATTTGTTGAGAGGCAGCCATGGATATGGAGGGAATCAAAAGTATCAGTCTATTGACAGGGCCAGAGGTATGGTGCAGGAAGCGCGTCATGCACTCGTCCAATTTGAAAGAGAACTACGCGATGTGGACCCGAAGTTTGATTTGAATGTCAATTTTGAAATCGAATCGTTTGGCCAGTTTACGAATGTATTTTTTGAAAATCTGATTACTGATTATTTTATTCTACAGAAAATTGAGAAGTCACTTTTGACGATCAATCAGACACGCCAGGAGATAGAGCATATTCTTCGCCAATTACATACTGAGCGGACTAATGTCACTGAGAAAATAAAATCACTGGAAGAGGAGAGGAAGAAAATTATCGTGAATCATGAATCGTGAATCGTCAGTGATCAGTTGTAATTTCAGTAGACAACATAAAGTCAGTGGTCAATGTTCAGTAACCAGTGACAATTCGTGAATCGTGAGTTATGAACCGTTAGTCATCATTTGTAATTTCAGTAGAGGACATGAAGTCAGTGGTCACTAGAGTCGCTCTAGTTGTGCCCAATTGGAAATTTTTTTAATTATTGTGTCACGAGTCTGGCATCTGGCATCTTTTAATCCTGCATCTTTTAAACTTGCATCCGAAAAGAAATCACCAATCCCAAATTGGATTACAGTTCCACAATCTCTCCCTTATGCGGGATCTCAATATTGTTGAATCCATCTTCCATCAGGTAGGACTTCCAGGACTGTTGGGTGTCATACTCGCCGTGGACAAGAAATATTTTCTTGGCGTGACTTTTTTGGTTCTGGATAAAATCTTTCATCTCTACACGATCACCGTGAGCAGAAAAGGAGTCCATCACTTCCACGTCAGCCCGTACTTGTTTGTACTCACCAAATATCTTTAATCCTGCAGCGCCATTGCGAAGTGCGCCACCGGGAGTTTCTGGTGAACAATAGCCAACTATCAGGAAAGTATTTTTTGGATCATCAATATTGTTGAAAAGATGATGTTTGACGCGGCCGGCATTCATCATGCCTGATGCGGAGATGATGATGCAGGGTTCTTTGCTTGTATTGAGGGCTTTCGATTGTTCTACATCACGGATATAAACAAGATTATTAAAGCCAAAAGGATTTTCATCAACAAGCATGTACTGATTCATCTCGTTGTCGAAGCATTCCGGATGTGCACCAAATACTGTGGTGGCATTGACGGCGAGTGGACTATCTACATAGACTTTGATGCGAGGTAATCGGTTAGCATGTTCAGCCTGATCAAGTAGATATACTATTTCCTGCGTGCGGCCGATACTAAAAGCAGGTATTATCAACTTACCGCGTTTTGTGATGCAGGTATGTACGATGATGTCGAGAAAACGATCAAGTTCATTTGGTGGCGATTCGTGAGTAGTGTCACCGTAGGTCGATTCACAGATGAGGTAATCACATTCCGGCATCGGTTGTGGATCACGAAGGATCGGTCGATTAGGACGACCAATATCTCCTGTAAAACCAAGAACAGTTTTTACGCCATTTTCAATAATCTCCAGTGTGACTGTTCCGCTGCCGAGGATGTGCCCTGCATCAGTATACATGAGTGAGACACCATCACACACCCGGTTCCATTGGTTGTATGCATATCCAATGAAAAGGTTCATTGTTTTGTCTACATCCTTTGTTGTGTACAGGGGCAGTCTCGGTACGAACGGAGCCGCGGTGCTGAATTTGTTTTTATTCTTCTTGTTGTAGTACTCGGCATCTTTTTCCTGAATAAATGCGCCATCCAATAGCATAATGGCACATAAGCTCCTGGTAGCGTGAGTGGCATGTATTTTTCCATTGAAACCATCAGCAACCAGTTTGGGTAATCGTCCCGAGTGATCCATATGTGCATGAGAAAGCACAACACAATTGATCTCTGATTGATTAAAGAGGAATTCATCATTGGCAATAATGTCGTCTTTATAATTGCCCTGGAATAATCCGCAATCCAGGAGGATTTTATATCCACTATCGAGCGTCACCAAATGACTGCTGCCCGTAACCTGGCGTGCCGCACCGCAAAACTGTAACTTCATAAGACATAAATTGATTTACGGAAGTAAGGTAGGGATTTAAAGGATCACAGTATTAGAGACTCAAGGGATAAAAGGATCATGCTTCGGCCAAGAATAACTGAAGGGATCATAGGGCCAATATGTCTACTTTACTTGATATTCAAATGGTTATAATCAAAGGCAGTCTGTTTTTCTTTTTTATTCCGGATACATATGATTCGTTCAATATTTCCGTTATGAGATGAGATTTAAAGTAGATACAAAACTTTCTCACCTTTTAGATGTTGCTAACCCCATGATTCATTTTGATAAAGTCGAAAATTCATCAAAATGACCAATCAGTGCCCCACTAACACTCAATTCTTTATTTCAAAAGATTAAATGAATAATCTCTCCCTGAAATTATTTTGCCGGTTCGTTTGATGATTCTGCATGTTCATCATAACAAACTTGTATTAAATGAAAAAATCCCTTTGTTTTATTTCTCCTTCTGAATGAAGTGATATGAGTTCTATTCGATTTTAATACCTCTTTCTCGCCTCATACTGATTATCCGTTTTGTCCTTCAACGTTAAGTTTGACAATCGCCTTCCCATACTCATTCTTAACAAGATTCAAGTTATACGATTCAATACGAGCATGATGAAATCATATCACAGATCAGGAATATTTCTTTTGATCATTCTTTGCGGATTTATTGGAGGAATTATGGCTCAGACAGATCCTAATGGTGATGATAATGGAGGAAAATTTAGACTCTGGGTGGGCGCAGGAGCAAATATATCAGTCACCAAAAAGGCTGATTTTTCAGTAGGATATCTGAGGATTTATGATGGGATTCAATCACTCAACCATACAGCGTACGATCAGGAAAGTATATCCTTTCATTTCGATGTAGCAAAGTGGTATGAACCGGGAGCGGGTTTCATAATATCGAAAAATGAAAGCTCGGGCAAAATTTCATACCGTTACTATCTCATCAATTCATTTAAAGCTCAACTAGGGGATCACTTCAAATGGACCAATGGCCTGCAAGTCGAAAAATTTTCACCTAATGAAAAGAGGTACGACTACCGGTTTGCTTATCTCACCAGGTTTGGATTAACTAAACGAATCAAGTTTTTAAAATTGGCGCCCTCTGTTTCCTATTGGCTTTATTATAATGTAGGTGGCAACAAGCTCCAATATTACGATTCAGGCGGCAACAGCGATGTGAAAAAAACCCCGGACGGATTTCATCGCGGTCGGCTGATTGTCAATCTGAACAGCAAGATTAGTGATTTGCTTTCTGTATCTCTTTATTACTTAAATCAACACGAATTCAACATATTTCCCGAAAGTAATGATATCAATATCATAGTTCCGGTCACAGGAACCATCATCAGGCCTTTCAACAACTACAACGTTGTTGGTTTATCAGCAAAATTGAACATCGATCTACATAAATAAATACTATACATCATCTATTAATTTCAATGAAATGGCAATGAGAATTAAGAAAACCTATGTATGCAGAAATGTGGGGGACACAAATCTTCGCACGGATATACCCAGGCACTATAAGGTGCAGGTTGGAGACGTAGCAATTTTTGAAGTGCTTCATATCGGCAAACACACCAAAGTGCAGGCTGCCTCCAAGCAAAACATTACCATTATTGAAGGTGATCTGATCATGGCCGCATTTGGTACACGATATGCAACTGCCCAGATAGAAGGATATCTACCGGATCATTTAAACCAGGAATTGCATATCCTTGGCGCAGGTGGTACAGTAGGGATTGTCAAAAGTATGCACTTAACATTTCAGGATGTTGGCCCCACAACTTTAAAATTAATCGGACTTGTCATGGATGATCAGAATAAAATAGTCAATACGGTTAATCTGGAGAAAAGTCGAATGCACAGCTTCGATGGACGTAAGCAACATGCTGCTAAAGTTATTTTATCTCTGGGTTCCTCTATGAACAGCGGAAAAACAACATCTGCAGCATACCTTGTACATGGCCTGAAAAAATCCGGACAAAATGTGGCCTTCATCAAATTGACTGGCACTGTTTATACAAAAGATGCTGACCTGGCATATGATCTGGGTGCAGATATCACAAGTGATTTCAGTGAATTTGGATATCCGTCAACTTATATGTGCTCGGAAAAAGAATTGCTTGATCTATATTCATCTTTGTTGAGTATCGTAAAACCTTCCCGACCAGATTATATCATTATGGAAATTGCGGATGGATTGTATGAGCGGGAGACAAAAATGTTGCTTAAAAATCCCGGCTTCATGAGCACCATTGATGGAGTCATGTTTTCTGCTTCAGACAGCCTCGCAGCTATACAGGGCATTGAAGTATTACACCAATGGGGTATTTATCCAAACTGTATTTGCGGATTACTTACAGCAAGTCCTTTATTGATACAAGAAGTGAGAGAAAATACAATCGTTCCGGTGTATGGCATTCATGAATTGGGATATGGGAGTATTGCAACAACGATTTTTCAACATAAAATGGGTATGGTGAAAACAGGCACTTAACTGAACAATAGAAATATCTTTTTATATCATTTATCCTAACAGGATTTCTTTATGCATGAGCACAGGCGGCATGTCAGGCAGCATATCAGCAAATACAAATTTGTATTTGGGGCTGTGATATTGTCAGGCTTGATCAATAATGTAGTTTCTTTTTTACTGCCTGTTTCAATAGGAGAATTCTTTGCGCTGTTCTTTCATTCAGGTAGCAGCAAAGCGAATTTGTTGCACTGGATCGGCATTGAACTTTACTCAGTTCAGCAATTTTTTATTTTCTTCTTCTTTCTCCTCGCTATAAAAGCCATCTTATCCTTCGTTGAAAATTATATGAGCACCAGACAGGGGGAGTTATTTGTTCGGGGTTTGAGGGAATCTGTATTTGATGCGCAGATACATTGGAGTGCCTCATCCTGGCTAAGAAGGTCGTATGGTAAATATTTATTGAGATATAGTAATGACATGAAAAGCATTCAGCTTTATCTGACCAAAGGTTTTTTGGAAGGGATTAATAGTACCCTCTTTTTGCTGGTTGGTTTTTTAATCATGGCGAAAATTAATTGGTCTGTAACCCTAGTATTGTTTCTACTCTTAGTGACAGGTCTCGGCTTGATATATTTAGTAGCTCGCTGGCAATCCGGTTTTATCATTGCGAGTCGTACGGCAAGGAGTAGTTTGCTGGCGTATGTAGCGCGCCAGTTTTCAAGATTCCATAAATTAAAAGATAGACACGAAGAGGCAATCACCGTGTCAGGATTTCGGGAAAAATCAGCAGCTCTCTATGAACGCAATATGAAATATAACATCACTGAAAGCCTCATGTTAATGTTAGTCCCTGTTTATATTTTTGGGATCATTGGTGTCCTGTTGTGGAGCATGATATTATTTGAAGGAAAAATCACGGCTCCTGAAGGATTGATGATGGTCCTGATACTTATCATGATGGAAGGCGGGATAAGGAAATTATTAAAAGTTCCTTCGTACATCAACAAAGGAAAAATATCGATTCAGAAAGTTGACAAGCTTTATGTTGAGCCTGAAATGAGAGAACGGCAAGATCAGGTAGGGGTTAATTAATTATACATACCCTGTCTATCCATTTCAAAAGGGGCCATGACTTACGATAATTTGTTCAATGGACTGCACCCGTTTCCATAGTATGTCAGCCTTTCAGGCCTTTGATTTCTAATTGTCAGAAGTCGCGAAGAGATTTTTTTATTAACCCACTGACAACTCACATTTCGACTCCGCTCAGTGCAGGCAACTCACAATCACGCTTTACTTGTGAGCCCACTCTTCAGATATAAACGATTAAGTCGCGCGATATGCGATACCGAAATTTCTTTTGGACATTCTGCTTCACAAGCGTAATTATTTGAGCAACGGCCAAAACCTTCTTTGTCCATTTGTGCGACCATCGAAAGAACACGTCTTTCATTTTCAACTTCTCCCTGTGGCATGATAGCAAGATGTGAAACTTTTGCTGCAGTAAATAACATTGCACTTCCGTTAGGGCACGCTGCAACACAAGCACCGCAGCCAATGCACGCAGCAGCATCAAATGCCTCTCCAGCGCGATCTTTTTCAACCGGAATCGCATTGCCATCAACAGCCTGACCTGTATTAACAGAAATATAACCTCCAGACTGGATGATGCGATCGAATGCACTACGATCTACTACAAGATCCCGAATGACTGGAAAGGACTCAGCCTTAAAAGGCTCTACCCAGATGTCTTCTCCATCTTTAAAGTGACGCATGTGCAACTGGCATGTAGTCGTACCATCCAATGGTCCATGAGGACGTCCATTGATCACCATGCTACACGAACCGCAAATCCCTTCACGGCAATCATGCTCAAATGCAACCGGTTCTTCTTTCTTTTCGACAAGTGACTGATTAAGCACATCAATCATTTCAAGAAATGACATATGCTCATTAGCTTCTACAGCATAGTCTACAAATCCACCCTTGTCTTTTGCAGACCGCTGGCGCCAGATATGAAGTTTGAGTTTCATTATTTACTTTTTCACTTTTAATTCACTCTATTTTTTCATTAATCCCGTAATCCCGTAATCCCGTGATCCCGTGACCCTGTGATCCTGTGATCCTGTGATCCCTACTTGTAGCTTCTCGTCTTCAACTCCACATTTTCAAATTTCAATTTTTCCTTATGTAATTCGGGTTCAGTATTGATATTCATCCATTCCCACGCTGCTACATATGCATAGTGATCATCATCCCGTTGTGCTTCACCCTCGGCTGATTGATATTCTTCACGGAAATGTCCGCCGCAGGATTCATTTCGTTCCAGGGCATCAAGTATCATCAGCTCACCCATCTCCAGGAAGTCTGCTACTCTGTAAGCTTTCTCCAATTCCGGATTGAAATCAGATTGACTTCCCGGGATAAATGCATCGCGGTAAAATTCTGCACGAAGCTCACGCACCAGTTGTCTGGCTTTTTGTAAGCTTTCTGCATTACGTGCCATGCCGCAGTA
>JALYSC010000440.1 GCA_030855005.1 Bacteroidota bacterium
GGGTAGGGGACCTCGTAATGGATCCTGTGAATCCCCGTAAAATAATTGCCGCTCTTTATGAGCATATGCGTACGCCCTGGGATTTTGTGAGTGGGGGAGCAGGATCAGGATTATACATCACTTATGATGGGGGAGAAAAATGGAAAAGAATTACATCAGAAGAAGGATTGCCTAAAGGAGATCTGGGACGAATTGGACTTGCCATAGCGCCTTCATCTCCCGACATCGTGTACGCATTAGTAGAAGCAAAAGAAAATGGATTATATAAAAGTACAGATGGGGGAGAGAAATGGTCATTAGTTGCCACTAAAAATATTGGTAACCGACCTTTCTATTACAATGAAATCTATGTTGATCCTAAAAATGAAAACCGACTTTGGAATTTATATTCAAGCGTGTCTAAAAGTGAAGATGGTGGTAAAACTTTTGAAACCGTCCTTAGCTGGAATGTTCATCCGGATCATCATGCATTCTGGATTCATCCGCAGAATCCGGATTATATCATTGAAGGAAATGATGGTGGTCTGAATATCTCACGTGACCGGGGTCGCAATTGGTTTTTCTGTAATAATATTCCTGTTGGCCAATTTTATCATCTTGATATTGACAATGAATATCCCTACAATCTTTATGGGGGTATGCAGGACAATGGCTCCTGGATCGGACCAGCTTACGTACTCAAATCAGGTGGCATACGTAACAGTGACTGGCGAGAACTTTATTTTGGAGATGGATTTGATGTCATGCCTAAATTATCCGATACCCGGTATGGATGGGCGATGAGTCAGGGAGGATACCTGGCGTATTATGATAGAGAGACGGGGTTTAATCAATTTGTCAAACCTGTTCATCCTGATGGAATTAAACTTAGATATAATTGGAATACAGCATTGGCTGCTGTCGCCGGATCAGAATGCGGTATTTATTATGGAAGTCAGTTTTTGCATAGGAGCCTTGACTGTGGACAAAGCTGGACAATTATGTCACCCGATCTGACCACGAATGATACTACCAAGCAAAAACAAAATAAATCTGGTGGACTGACGACAGATGATACCAATGCAGAAAATCATACCACTATTCTTTCCATTGCTCCGAGTCATGTTGATCAAAATGTGATTTGGGTCGGGACTGATGATGGCAATGTGCAATTGACTCGTGATGGTGGTAAATCATGGAATAATTTTGCAAATAAAATTCCCGGATTGCCGGCCAATGCATGGATTCCTCAAATAGAAGTTTCAAAACGGAATGCAGGAGAAGCATTTATTGTCGCTAATCATTACCGGCGAGGTGACTGGAAGCCATATGTATTTCATACTAAAGATTTTGGGGCGACGTGGAAGCGAATTACAAATGAAAAGCAAGTCACGTCCTATGTATTAAGTATTGTACAGGATTCAGTCCAACCAAATCTGTTATTTCTTGGAGCCGATGATGGTTTGTATGTAAGTATCGACCAGGGTAGCAACTGGAATCGTTTTCCTGGAAAAGTATTTCCAGGAGTAGCTACGAGTGATCTGAAAATTCATCCAACAGATCATAGCCTTGCGATTGCAACCTTTGGCAGAGCGATGTGGGTAATGGATAACATTTTACCATTCAGAGAACTAGCTGCCAAAAAAGGAATGCCGGATAAACCTTTTGTATTATTTTCTTATGACGGAATCCAATCGCTTATGCGGTCTGTTGATGGAATGCGATTTACTGCAGATGGGGAATTTCGAGGGCAAAACAGAGCAGGAGCTGTTCGTTTTCCCGTGTATGTCAAACCACCAGTTAAAAAAGAATCAATAGGAACTGATACAACTGGTCAGAAAAAAATCAAAGACAGGAAACCTGAGCCTAAAGCAAAGAAAGAAGATATCGTTACTATAGTTGATACTTCTGCTACGAAATCCATGAATGCAGATTCATCGAAGAAATCAGAGGTCAAAGACAAAGATCTTTTCAAAATGTACGTGCTGAATTCAGAACATGATACCCTTAGATACATTTCGCAGAAACTTAAAGAAGGCTGGAATAATGTTACATGGGATTTGCGAGAGAAAGGAATCTTATATCCTTCCAGAACTGAGCGGGGAAAAGATGAAGATGATCCTGCAGGGCAGTATGTTTTACCCGGATCCTATAAAGTTATAGGACTCTATAATGGGTTAAAAGATTCAGTGAGTATCAATGTCAATCTTGATCCGAGAATTGCTGTCACCCAAGCAGACTTAGCATCGAAAAGAGAATGGACTACCAGGTTTAATACCAGTATTACAAAAGTGCAAACTGCCTTCAAAGCACTTCAGGATGTAAAGAAAGAAATGAAAATGATTGAAGCTATGATGGTAAATGCACCGGACAGTACTCAAACCAAAATTAAAGACAGGCACAAGGAATTGAACAAAAAAATCCTTTCACTTGAATCTAAAGTGATGGAAGCCGAGGACGTAAAGGGATATACTAATGTGAATGATATCAATGAATTGATTTCTTCATCACAATCCTACCTTGGAAGTTCTCCTGGCGCTCCCGGCGCGAATGCCCGCGATCAGATAAAGTGGACCGAAATCGAAGTGGATAAATTTGTGACATCTGTCAATGAATTGATCGAGAAGGATTGGAGTGAGTACAAAATTTTAGTTGGGTCGATGGACTGGCCCCTCTTCAAAAGTATTGGAATTATTAAATAGGACAAAATTTTCTTTGGTGATGATTAATGTGCTTACATTCGCCCTGCCCACGATTTCCAGCTCGGACTAATTCCTTCATTTTCAACCACTTATCGTTATGGTAATAACTGTACTCTCCAGAGTCCAGCTCCCTGTTATATGCAGGAAGCAGAATTTCTCTTTCAGGAATTCATTTCTACACTCGGTTTATCTCACTTTATTGCTTATTGGATGCTCTTTTCTCTGTCAGGCGCAGGTCAATGCCTATCTATTTTCACAAAGTAATGGTACTTATACTCCGATTGCGGGAGGGACGGTAATTGCTACTGCAACTAATCATACCACATCATCGGAAACTTCTCTGGACCAGGGGAATTTTACAGCTACGATTCCGTTTACTTTTAATTTTAATGGTATTGGTTATACAAC
>JALYSC010000441.1 GCA_030855005.1 Bacteroidota bacterium
AGGAAGAAGGGAGGAAGGGAAGAAGGGAGGAAGGGAAGAAGGGAGCAAGGGAAGAAGGGAGCAAGGGAAGAAGGGAGCAAGGGAAGAAGGGAGCAAGGGAGCAGGGAGCAAGGGGAATGCCCTTTGTTTAATCACATCATGAAACTTTTCAGATATTTCTGTAGGAATATCTAAAACTTAGATTGTCCTAATTAAAACACGAATCACTTGAAAATCTCCATCTTAATTACCTTTCTTCCCTTCTTCCCTTCTTCCGTTGATCCCTTGCTCCGAAAAAAAATCTATGAGATCTAACTTCCTTCGTCACATTGCTCAGACATCACCTGCACCGGATGGATTTGAAGTAAGCAGGGGTGAAGGAATTTACTTATACGATCAGGATGGCAATGCATTCATGGACTGTATTTCAGGAATCTCAGTTTCATCTTTAGGACATGGCCATCCACGTATTAAGCAAGCTATTCTTGATCAGCTTGATCTTCATCTTCATACGCAGGTGTATGGAGAACATATCGTCGCACCCCAGGTAGCCCTTGCAGAAAAACTTGCTCAACTCCTTCCTGAAAATCTTGGCTCGGTTTATTTCGTCAACTCTGGCGCAGAGGCTGTGGAAGGCGCATTGAAACTTGCAAGAAAATATACTAACCGATATGAAATCGTTGCAGGTCGTAATGCATATCATGGCAGTACAGCAGGGGCGGAAAGTTTGCGCAGTGACTTACAGCATACAAACGCTTTGAAACCAGTAGTTCCTGGTATACGACATATTACATTCAATGAATTTGAAGATTTAAAACAGATTACGCATAAGACGGCTGCAGTAATTCTTGAAGCCATTCAGGGTGAAGCAGGAGTAGTACTTCCTTCAGATCAATATTTAAGTGCAGTGCTGAAGAGATGCAGAGAAGTCGGTGCATTGTTGATACTGGATGAAATCCAGACTGGCATGGGACGGACAGGCAGTTTATGGGCTTTTGAAAAATACAATGTCATTCCAGATATTCTTCTTTTGGCAAAAGCATTTGGTGGAGGATTACCGCTCGGTGCATTTATCTCAAGCCGTGAAATAATGCAGGTTCTCTCTGATGATCCACCATTGGGACATCTTACAACATTTGGCGGAAATGCCTTGTGTTGTGCATCAGGTCTGGAAGCCATACAAATAACACTTGATGAACATCTTCATGATCATGCCAATGACAAAGGGAAAAAAATAAATGATGCCATCAGTAAACATCCGCTTGTCAAGGAAATAAGATATAGCGGACTAATGTTAGCTGTTGATCTATTCCGGGCTGAAATGCTTCCATTAGCCATCAAGTCTTGCAGAAAGAAAGGATTGCTTCTGGATTGGTTCCTCTTCAACAATACATCCATACGATTGTATCCTCCATTGATCATAAATGATAAGGAGATCAACGTCCTGATTGGTAAAATGTTAGCTGCTTTGGATGAAGTTGGAAAAACTAGTGGAAATTCTTCTTCGGCTTTATAGTTCCTTACGGAGTCGCGCTACTGGAATATTCAGCTGCTCACGGTATTTTGCTACTGTTCTGCGTGCAATGCTGTATCCTTTTTCTTCCAGCATCTGACGAAGTTTTTCATCAGACAGAGGTTTGCGTTTACTTTCTTTTCCGATGATTTCGCCCAATATGGATTTGACTTCCTGTGTGGAAACCTCTTCGCCTTCCGTATTGACGATTGACTCTGAGAAAAAATCTTTTAAACGTTTGGTACCGAATTCTGTCTGAACAAATTTACTGCTGGCAACACGCGATACAGTGGAGATATCAAGGCTGGTGAGTTCAGCGATGTCGCGCAGGATCATGGGCTTAAGCTTGGTAGAATCGCCTGTCAGGAAAAATTCTTTTTGGAACTGCATGATCGCGTACATCGTCTGCTTCAATGTATGTTGGCGCTGCTTGATAGCATCGATAAACCATTTCGCAGAGTCAATTTTCTGCTTGATGAAAATGATGGCTTCCTTATTTTCTTTATTCGGTTGTTGTTGCACCCGTTTTGTCTGATAAGACTTCAGCATATCCACATACTGATCATTAACTCTAAGATCAGGTGCATTACGCATATCCATTGTCAGGTCAAGTTCACCATCCCTGTTGGTCACCATAAAATCAGGAATGATGGTCTGTGTCTGCGTGTCGAACTGACTTGTATAACCACTGGCTGGTTTAGGATTGGATTTTAGAATTTCATCCAATGCACCTTTTAATAAATCTTCAGATATCTCTAATTGCCTTTGCAGGCGAGAAAAATGTTTTTTGGAAAAAGCTTCGAAATGCTTGGTGATTATCAGTAACGCCAGTTTAAGAACGGTAACCAGTTCATGATCGCCTTGATTTTCCCCTTGATTCATTCTAATTTGAAGCTGGATCATTAGTGTCTCTCTAAGATCTCTTGCTCCCACACCTGGTGGATCGAAGCGCTGTATCATCAAGAGCACATTGGAAATTTGCCTGGGTGTAACTTCAATATTATGCGCGAATAGAATATCATCTGTAAGTGATCCAATGTCTCTGCGGAGATATCCGGTGTCATCAATACTTCCGATAATCTGGTGCGCGATTATACGATGTACTTCAGAATCAAGATTTAATAACCCTAGCTGTTGGTCGAGGTAATCATGAAAGGTATTGGATACGACAGCCGGAAGACTTTTATCGCGTTGCTCATGTTGAGGTTCTGATGAATGATAACTGACCGGATCGTCCTCTATATAGTCTGTGAGATAATCATCCAGTTCAAAATCCTCATCTTTCTCTTTGTCAGCTTCATCAGACTTCTCCTCACCACTTCCTTCTTGTGAATCGCTGTACGAATCGGGTTCCTCCAAAGCAGGGTTTGCTTCAAGTTCTTCTTTGATCCGTTGCTCCAGTGAAACTGTCGGTATCTGCAACAGCTTCATTAATTGAATTTGTTGAGGGGAGAGTTTTTGAAGGAGCTTTTGTGAGAGTTGTTGTCTTATCATACTGACACGTAGCCTGCTATGCGCAAATATACCAACCTAATTTCATATTAAAAATAATTTTAATTTGATATCTTGCCAGCTATCCGGATACATTACCC
>JALYSC010000442.1 GCA_030855005.1 Bacteroidota bacterium
ATAACCTGCCAAGAGAAGGAAGTATGCCATGAAGTTGAAGCGAAAGATCTTCATCATGGATGCTACCACGATATCATTATGCCTGAGTCTTTTTGATTGGGCAAAGTTCAGGGCACGTAAAGGAGCCATTAAACTCCACACAGTACTTGATTACGATACTTCCCTACCGGTATCGTCCATATGACAGAGGGCCGCCAACATGAAAGCAAAGTGACTCCAGTGACCTTGTTCCCAGTGGGATCAGTAGTTGTTATGGACAGAGCGTATGTCAAATATGAATACCTGAATAATTTGGACAGCAACGGCATCTATTTCGTCACCAGGCTCAAACGTAACGCTGATATCGAATTGGTCGAATCCTTCCTGACAAATCAAAAGCAAGAACACATCCTGTCAGACGAGGATATAAGACTATCAGGCTTTTATCCTTCTCAAAAGAATCCGGGAAAATTGCGTGTGGTTGAAGTGTACGATGAATCAACAGACCAACATCTATTCCTGCTAACGAACAACTTAACTTGGACAGCAGACACCATTTCACAGCTTTATAGAGCCCGATGGGATATAGAGGTGTTTTTCAAGCAAATCAAACAAGTGCTGCGAGTAAAAACATTTATAGGCACTTCAGCCAATGCTGTGCTCATTCAGGTTTGGAGTGCGATGATATTCATCTTGATGTTGAAGTATCTTCAGAATAAGGCGAAACATAAATGGCATCTATCCAATTTGGCGGCAATGATACGAACGCACTTATTCTCTAAAATCGAAGTATGGAAATGGCTTGACCAACCATTTATTAAATCAAATCCACCACCAGTGGATATGCCTTTATTAAAATTGTTCTGATTCGAAGGGGGGATAGCTTTTGAAAATGGCTAACTTTAGGACGCAATCACTTGATTGTGAGTAGCTATATTTTTATAACTCAAACGTTTTGGACAGCTGTGAATTGAACTGAAGAATAAATTCACACCGGGCATTTATTTCTTGGAAGTAAAAAACGAAAGTGGATTTTCAGAAATCAAAAAAGTGGTTATCGAATAATCAGGGAGAAGGATATATAAAGTTACTGTTTCAGTTTATTCTCAAGCTGAACACCTGCGACCTGCGCACCAATTAATTCTCCGAGACGCAGTCCCTCTTCACAATCCATACGAAAATGGACTCCTAGCAGCATCCGTGATAAAGCATTTTCTTTGGACATCTCTTCGGAAGATTTAAATGACCGCTGATTTATTTCGAATCACTCCAGACCCATGAGGCTGTTGTATAGGAAACTGCAAGATAAATGTTGTTCCGCCTTCCAGTTTACTTTGGATGCTCAAATCAACATGATGCAATTTGGCTATACTTTTGACAAGCGTTAACCCTATACCAGACCCTTTTATATTAGACGTTTTTGCGCTGCGATAGAATGCTTCGAATACCATAGGTAATTCATCCTCAGGTATTCCGGGTCCTTTATCCATGATTTCCACCACAGCCCGTTCATCGGCCGCAAAAGCAAGACTCACTTTAACTTCTTTACCAGGACTGAACTTACAGCCATTGTCCATCAGGTTGACGAATGCGGTTTTTAATAAAGGCTCATTAGCCATTACAAAAAGATTTCCTTCTGCTTCCGGAAGGTTGATGATTTCGAAATTGATTTTGTATTCAGGATGATTTTTGAGCAAGGTGGCTTTGGATTGCCAGATCATCTCATCTATGCGACAGAATTCAAATTGTATTGTAGTATTATCTGAATTAATACGAGCCATCTGCATCAGCTTGTCTGCCGTATCATTTAATTCCTTAGCATCACAGAGTATTGACGACAAGGTATTCTCGTATTCAGTATTGTTACGCTGTTTATCCAACGTCACCTCCACCTGAGAGATAATGACATTAAGAGGGTTCTTTAATTCGTGAGAAATATTGGATAAAAACATCTTCTGTATCCGGAAGGCATTCTGGATACGATCAAGCAGTCTGTTAAATGTGATTACCAGACGTGACAATTCATCCCGCTGATCTGATGTAACAAGTCTGTGACTCATATCTGTGGGAAGTATTGCATCTACTTCGTTCATAATATTGCTCACCGGTGATAAGGCCTGGCGCGCAAAGAACCAACCACCAATCGCCACCAGTGTAATAGCTATTAAGAATACCACAACAAGGATCCGTAGAAGATTATCCAAGTGCACCTTATCAAATATTGATTCAGCTACAACGATATAGGATTCTCCAAGACGATTAGTATAGATGAGACCAAGTGCCTTCTCATTCCCTTCATCAAATCGGTATTCCCCAAGTTCACCGATTATGTTCAGTACGGAAAAAGAAAATCGATTAGGTGCAGGATTGAAGGAATATAGCCTGGTACCATCTAGACTATAGATAGAAATGTTTTCGGGATAATCACCGGACAGAGCAGATGTGTTTTCCACCGGCATGGTTTGCTCAAACTCGAGCTCATCCGTTTTCTTCCCTGCGACCATTTCCGCAATGATGAGAGCCTTCGACCGGAGATTATCATAAAACTCGTCGGTCAGATTTTTCTTAAACTGAAAATGAACATAGAAAAATGAGACAAGCAGAATGCCGGCAGCAATCAGGATAAATTGTATCGTCAACCGGTACCGAATCTGCATGAATAATTTCTTCTGTTGATCAGCTGCACTTGCAGGCTCCCAAACGGTTATTGGAATTCGCTAAGTTACAATACACCGGATAAACAAGGTCGGATGGAGAGGCATCCTTTTACAGTTCCTGAACCAGGCATTTCTTACAATTCTCGTTCGTTACATTTAATCGTGCTGGAATTAGGGCTTTTTATAATTATTTGAGGATGCAAATGTTAGCCCTTCCGAAATATACGCAAGCATTTTATGCCGCTTAATCGCGAATGGTTTATTATGATGATTGAGTGTTCAACAATTCCTCGATCAGTACAATCTCAGTGGCAATTCATATTGCCGGCTTCCATCTTTTGCACTGCTTTCAAACAGAATAAGATGCAGTGTTGTATTTGGATTATTTTTTTGTGCTGTCACTTTAAATTCAAAATTACCCCAATCCGGAGCGCCTG
>JALYSC010000443.1 GCA_030855005.1 Bacteroidota bacterium
GTTCACGAGACAGCGCATGAATGGTGGGCAAACAATATTACTTATAAGGATATAGGTGATATGTGGATACATGAATCATTTGCCAATTATGCGGAATCCCTATTTCTCGATTATCATTTCGGCACTCAGGCAGGCAATGAATATGTCATAGGCACCCGACATAATATTGATAATCAGGCTCCCATCATTAACGCTTATTATGATGCTCCTGATTCACGTGATATGTATTATAAAGGTGGTAACATGCTGCATACTCTTCGTACATGGATAAAAGATGATGCCCTTTTTCGAAACATGTTGCGTGGATTACAAAAAGAGTTTTATCACAAGACAGTCACTTCTGCTCAGATCGAATCATATATGGCAAGTTTCAGCGGAAAAAACCTGGTTCCATTTTTCAACCAATATCTCCGTGATACACGTATACCCGTGCTGGAATACACGATCAAAGGAAAGTCAATTAAATACAGGTACAGTAATGTAGTAGACGGTTTCGCAATGCCGGTAGATGTATCAATTGATAAAGGTGAACAACAACGTATAGTGCCCTGTGAAAACTGGCAGGAAATAAAAACCAAAACAACTGTCCGTAATTTCCAGGCAGATCAAAATTTTTATATTCAGACAAAAGAAGTCATGAAGTGATCATGTAAAATTGGGCCGGCAATCCTGTGATTCATCGACCCATAGAGGCGACGTTACCTCTTCATGTTAATGATTTTTATCTATACAAGTGTTGCATATGCCGACAACGCCATCCATGTCTCCTGCAGAATATGTTGAATTCATTTCAACACGATTTATGGAAGAAGCCGATCCTGTACGGGCAGAGCAACAGATGGCTTATATGCGCGGCCAGTTTGAATACTGTGGATTATGTGCAACGAAGTGGTATCCAATGTCGAAAGAGATTTTTAAAGAACATGGAATGTTTCATGGCAAGGATCTGAAGGCTTTCGTAAAATTTTCTTACGACCATTCTTATCGTGAGGTGTTGTATGCAGGCATAGAGATGATGCAGAGGATGCTGCCTTACCAAACGAAGTCCTGGATTTCGGTTTTGGAAAAATGCATCACAACACATTCCTGGTGGGATACAGTGGACTGGTTGTCCAAACTTGTTGGAATTCATTTTAAAATCTATCCCGAACTCCAGCATACTTATTCCTATAAATGGATTGAGGGTAAAAACATGTGGTTACAGCGTGCCGCAATTATTCACCAGCTATTCTACCGGGATGAAACGGATGAGAAATTGCTCTTCGATTTGATTTCTCGTAAAGCCGGGGATAAAGAATTGTTTATACGCAAAGCTTGCGGCTGGGCACTGCGGCAATATTCCAAAACCAATCCTGCCCGCGTAACCTGGTATGTGGAGCATCATCCTTTATCTCCACTTTCAGCCCGCGAAGCCCTTCGCCTAATGAAGTGAATTTTAACCTAAAGAATTGATTCTTAAGGCGTAAATTAGCGCCCTCATTCATTGATACGCTCCTTTTATTAAACCCCCCACAAAATTATTGGCTAAGTAATTGCTTACAGGGTTTTAATCTATTTACTTGACTTTTATGAGGATCAGTGTATCTCTTTTTGTCAGTTTAATGCTGACAAGTTTGTTAGGCCTGGGACAGAAACCTGTTGTATCAGCCACTCAGGCTTATTTCAAATCTCAACCGCCTCAATCTTATATTCCCTTTTCCCCAGCAGAAAGCCGCAACGACTTTTCAGCGTATGTAAAGGATGAAATCTCCCTTGCTGTCAACGAACAGTTTTTTCAACAGGTTCGTCGCACTTCGCCAGCCACAATTCAGTTGCAATTACCTGCTTCTTTGGGAGTAACCCTGGATTTATATCGCTCAACAATTTACAGCAGCGGAGCACAGATCATCACCAGCAGTGGTGAAAAGAGAATTCCGGACCCTAGGCATTTATTTTATCGGGGAATGATACATGGGAATTCAAATTCTATTGCCATCGTAAGCATCTTTAGAGATGAAATAAATATTCTCTATGCGGATGAGTTTGGTAATAGGAGGATTCAAAAAACCCATGATGGGACGTATATCGCGATAGAAGACAAAAACATTTTGATTCCAAAGTCAGTAGGCTGTTTTGTAGAAGATAATCATGCACTTCAGGATTCAGTTTTACCAAATTCCAACAGAGTTTTTTCAGGTAACTGCGTCGAAGTTTATGTGGAAGCGGATTTTAAATCCTATCAGGATAATGGCTCAAGTGTTGCACAGACGGAAGCATGGATTGCCGCCCTGTGGAATGAAGTCATCACGCTATATGCCAATGAGAATATTCCAGTACTGGTTTCCAGTTCATTTGTCTACACATCCACTGACCCTTTTGCCGGACTTAGTACAACGCAAACCATATTAAATGCTTTCGGAAGCCACATTGATACGCTGACCTATAACGGAAGACTCGCACATTTTATGAGCACACGGAGCTTGGGTGGAGGAATTGCATGGTTGAATGTCCTGTGCAGTACCACAAATCCAGTTGCAGTAAGCACATCGTTAAATACCAATATTCAGTCCTTCCCCACATACTCATGGAATGTCGAAGTGGTCACGCATGAGATGGGTCACAACATGGGTTCGCCTCACACGCATAACTGTTCGTGGAATGGTAACAATACAGCGATAGATGGATGTGGACCGGCAGCGGGATATAGTGAAGGATGTAACGCCCCATTACCCCCCTCAGGCACCATCATGAGCTATTGTCACCTGGTGAGTGGAGTAGGTATAAATTTTAATAATGGATTTGGTCAGCAGCCAGGTGATCTTATACGGCTTCGATACACGAATGCTGCCTGCAATACTGGTACTTGTCAACCGCCTGTCTGTACTTCACTTACACAGCCGGTTCCTGATGCAACTAACGTAGATATAAATCAAAATCTGAGTTGGAGCCCAGTCGCCGGAGCTAATGGATACCGGATATCTATTGGGACTACATCCGGAGGAACAGAAATCGTCAATAACCTGGACGTGGGTCTTGTGACCAACTATGATCCTGTAAATACATTTCTTTTTAATACCCTATACTACATTACTC
>JALYSC010000444.1 GCA_030855005.1 Bacteroidota bacterium
GCATACACATGCGTACAGCAGATGCGTTTAAGCGATGTGAATGCAACTCCGGACGAAACAATAAAGGCGTACCATCTTTTGATCGTGATGCTTTCATCCCTTCGAAAATTGACTGGCCATAATGAAGGGCCATATTCATCGGATGAATCTGCAGATGAGCCACAGGATTGATACGCGGATTGACCCATTGCCTTCCATCGAAATCAATCTCAAACATATGGTCTGAAATGATTTTACCGAAAGGAAGATTCTGAAATTCTACCTTTGATACGCCGGATTCGCGAATCAGGTTGATAACAAGGTCCTTCATTGTTATTGGATTTAACGCAAAAGTAAAGGAATTCCTTTTGTATTCATAGTCAGCTTATTATATATCCTGAAAGAATTCTTTAATATTACCTAAAAGCAAATAAGACATATAAAATTTGGTAAATGTTACCTTTTACGACCTATATCATACCTGAATTTTCAGATCAGAAAATAGCTTCCCCTGCAACCTGGCTATGGATCATCCTAAGTAGCGTTCCAGCTCGTCCAGAAGAGGATTTGCTCGGTAAAATAATTACTTCTTTAAAAGCTAATCAGGAGAGTGAGACTTACCGGTATACTGTTGATCCACAGAACCCATTCTCTATCTCGGGATCAAAATCTACTCCAAAACTGATAATCTCTTTTGGAATACCTCCATCATCGCTGGGTTTGTGGCTGGATATTGAAATGAATCAAATGCGTGAGTTGGAGAAATGTACATTCATTCTCACTTCACCCCTCCTGGATCTGAGTACAAACGCGATTGCGAAAAAACTTTTATGGTCATCCCTGCTAAGGTTTCTTGATAAAAAATAAAGTATTCATAATGACGGAGATTCTGTTTGCAAGTAACAATACGCACAAGGTTAAAGAAGTAAGTATGTTATTGCCATCTCAATATCACTTGTTGGGATTACATGATCTGCACTGGACTGAAGATATACCTGAGCCCTTTGATACCTATGAGGACAATGCAAAAGCAAAAGCACTTTTTGTATTTGAAAAAACAGGACTAAGTTGTTTTGCAGATGACAGTGGATTAGCAATTGATGCAATGAATGGCAGACCAGGAGTATTCTCCGCGCGATACGCCGGAGACAAAGGAAATGCTGTTGCCAATATCAAAAAGGTTTTAAAAGAAATGGATGACATTTCGATTCGAACAGCAAGATTTTATTCCATTATCGCTTACATTAATAAAGAAGGTGCATTTACTCTCTTTAAAGGCACTGTCGAAGGAACTATTACGTATGAACCTATAGGTGAAGGAGGTTTTGGCTACGATCCCATTTTTATTCCACAGGGCTTTTTTCAAACCTTTGGTCAGCTTCCTGATTTGCTAAAAAATAAAATTAGTCACAGGGCAATTGCTATTCAAAAATTCGTGAATTTCCTAAATAGAGAAACATACCTATATCAGGATATCAAGGATCACAGTAGAGCCAAATAGGATGCTGGCAATACCATTCGTTTCAAAAAAAGCCTGATTGATTCTACTCAGATCGTACAATTTTACAAGATGGTGTTGCCAAAAAAGCAGGCAGACAAAACCGATAGCTCCTATCCAATGGAGAAACTGAAAAGATGAAAATACCTGTGCCTGAAAAAATGTTATATACAATAGCAGACATGCACAGAAGATATGCAATACGATTGATATCTGATTAGCTGTTTTCTTCCCAAAACGCGCCGGAATAGAATGGAGATCATTGACGCGATCAAAATCTGCATCTTGTAATGCATAAACGATATCAAATCCACTTACCCATAACATCACCATGATTCCATAGAGAACAGGGAGAAGATGGAAGTATCCTGTCACTGCGATATAAGCCCCAATTGGAGCTAACCCTAATCCCACGCCGAGGACGAAGTGACACAACCAGGTGAATCGTTTTGTATAGCTATAACCCAGTATTACGGCTAATGCTACAGGAGATAAATAGAAACAAAGTGGATTGATCCAGTAGGTTGTAAAAATGAAAGCAATGGACATCAGTAGTACAAATCTAATGGCGGCCGCTGGTTTAATGGTACCTGCAGGGATTTCCCGGACAATGGTACGGGCGTTGCGCGCATCAAATCCTCTATCGATGTAGCGATTGAATGCCATTGCAGCGCTTCTGGCGAATATCATGCAGAGGACGACCAGTCCAAGCAGTTGCCATTTAAACTGTCCTCCTGTAGCTTCCAGGCCCAAAAAAAAAGCAAGCAACGCAAATGGAAGCGCGAAGATGGTATGTGTAAACTTGATAAGCGACAGATAGGCTTTCATAAAGTAAAATTAAAAATGCCTGTAGAGAACTTCTCTACAGGCATTAATAAACTTTGCCTTTCCAATTAAGATTGGAAATTATTTGCCAGGATTTACTGGTGTAGTAGTCGCAGGGGCGTTAGGATCTTTATTTACCATACCTGTGATATTGAGGAATGATTGAGCAGGAACTGTGTTAGCTGTAACGGTTACTCTCTTGGTCTGTTTGCCTGGTTTGCCTTTACTGTCAAATTCAACATCGATCTGACCCATAGCGCCTGGTGCGATAGGATCTGTTGGCCACTTAGGAACTGTACATCCGCAGCTACCTTTAGCGCTGCTAATGATCAATGGCTCATTGCCTGTGTTTTTGAATTTGTAAGTGTGTTTAACTTTTTCACCGTCATTGACCGTACCGAAGTCAAAATCCGTTTCTTCGAATACCATAGTGGTGGTTGGCCCTGTTGGGACTGCATCTATAGGTGTTCCATCAGGATTAGTTGCTGCTGTTGCATTTGGGTCAGCGCTTGTAGTATTCTGGGCATCAGTTGTGATATTTTCTCTCGCCTGGTCACGGGCATCTTTTGCATCTCCCTGGCAAGCTATCATAGAAACGGAGATAATAGCGATCAGAGCTACAAACAGATTTTTGAGTACGTTCATTTTTAGATTATTTTTTAATAGTGAATGGGCACAAAAGTAGCTTAAGATTACATATTAATAAAGACCGTATGCATGACCTCTTGTTAACGAGGTGTGAATCAATAAGGACGGGATGTTGAT
>JALYSC010000445.1 GCA_030855005.1 Bacteroidota bacterium
TCCCCATTCATCAAACTCACCTGTGGTCAAAGGAATACTTTCATCCAGCATCGTAGTGACGACATCGACAAAAGGTACAGCAGCGATAATACCGCCCCACATTTCAGGAGCCATGTTGACGATAGCACCCATCAATAATCCTCCGGCAGACCCACCCATCGCGTACAATTTCTTTGGATCTGAATATTTATTATCAACCAGATATTTTCCGGCATCAATAAAATCAGTAAAGGTGTTTTTCTTTTTCAGCAATTTACCATCTTCATACCACTGACGTCCCATCTCTTCACCTCCCCTTATGTGCGCAATAGCATAAACAAATCCTCTATCCAATAAACTTAAACGAGTCGAGCTAAATCCAGGATCCATACTGTAACCGTACGAGCCATATCCATACAACAGGCATGGACTAGTACCGTCCAGAGGTGTGTCTTTGTGATATACAATGGAGACCGGCACCATTGCACCATCTCTTGCTTTGATCATCACTCGTTCACTCTTATAATCGGTTGCATTAAAGCCACCCAATACTTCCTGTTGCTTCAGGAGAGTTTTCTCCTTCGTCTCCATATTATAATCATAGGTAGTATTGGGAGTGGTTAGTGATTGATAATTGAACCGCAATATTTTGGTATCAAATTCAGGATTGACAGAAGTAGAGCTTACATATGCACTCTCATCAAATTTGATATAATGCTCAGTACCTGTATTGGGTATAATCCTAAGTTGGGTGAGGCCCGCTTTTCTCTCAGATAAGACAAGAAAGTCTTTGAATACATCCATACCTTCTAAGAGCACATCATCGCGATTAGGAATTACTTCAGTCCAGTTTTCCTGAGAAGTTTTTGCTTCAGGCGTTTTCATCAGTCTGAAATTTTTAGCGTCTTTGTTTGTACGTATATACCAGATATCGTTGAAATGCTCAATGCCATATTCAAGACCACGTATGCGTGGTTGAAATAGTGTGAATTCTCCATTTGGGTTTTTAGC
Organism: Bacteroidota bacterium; assembly: GCA_030855005.1. GTDB lineage: Bacteria > Bacteroidota > Bacteroidia > Chitinophagales > Saprospiraceae > Opimibacter. The sequence goes on from JALYSC010000445.1 coordinate 991, forward strand.
ATCGAGATACCTGTACTCCTGGCTGAGAGTAGAGTAGGAGCCTATCAGAATATATTTTTTAGATTTTGTTCTGTAGACATAAGTGCCGAATGTGGATTCCTTTTCCTCGTACACAAGTTTGTCTTTTGAAACTGGTGTACCTAAGGTGTGTTTCCAAATTCTGTATTCTCGCAGCGTTTCATCTTTAGTTGCATAAAAGAAAGTCTTATTATCTGCAGCCCAGGTTGCTCCGCCACCTGTATTTGGAATGACATCCTCCAATAATTCGCCGGTCACAAGATCCTTAATACGCAGGGTATAGATTCTGCGGCTCAGTGTATCCTCACCATAAATAAGTAACCTGTTGTCATCACTCACATTTAACCCACTGACAGAATAGTAGTCATATCCTTCCGCGAGTTGATTGACATTCAGCAGAATTTCTTCTGCTGCTTCCATTGTTTCTTTACGACGACTGTGGATAGCATATTCCTGGCCTTCTTCGTAACGGGTGATATAATAATACCCATTGACTTTATACGGAACGGACATATCTGTCTGCTTCACACGGCCGACCAGTTCATTATAGAGTTTCTCCTGAAATGCCTTGGTGTGTGACAACAAAGTATCCTTATAAGAATTTTCTGCAGTCAGATATGCAATGACTTCAGGATTTTCCCTGTCATTAAGCCAGTAATATGGATCCTGACGAATATCTCCATGGGTAGATAACTCTTTTGGATGCTGAGGTGCAACCGGTACCGGAATATTTTTTTCCATCATGCTCATAAGTGGGCTGGATACAGAAATCGAAGTTTCAGTCGAAGGTTTGCAATTCATCAAACCCCCGCTAAAAACAAGGGCGAAAAGTAAGGAAACCGGATAGGTGATTTTCATATCCTTTGGATCAGTTTAGTGAATATTGTAAAAGCGTAGAAAATGGAGAATCAGAATAGATGGCAGAACTCAATGCAAACTTACCTTTTCTCATCTGGACGGCATGTATCAGATATAGAGGTTTCCTGCCCAAATCGTCAGGCGCATAGATTTTGCCCTTCGACAGTGATTTATGGTCGACCATTAGCAGGTCTATTAGCATAAAAATTATCTCTTGCAGATAGTGGCTTTTATCTATTTGAATACTGCTGTAATCACTTTTTGATAGCATAATGAATGAATAATGCTTTATAACAGAATTAAAACTTTTATGCATTACAAAGCAGCGTTTTCTTTAAGGGATATAGAAATATGATTTATAGTATTAATTTACTAACCTCAGTCAGGAAACAGGAAGTACAGGACGTAACAGAAGTTTAGTGTATGTGCCTATTGACGAAAATGATATCAATCTTGTGGAGTACACTGCCGGAACGACAACCGTTTCAGCAGCCGATCAATGGGCTAATCTCAATGCATATATTGAATCGGACCCAGGATTAAGAGATTTCAGAGGCCAGTATGTTGAAAAGAATGGGTCATTCGCACCTTTCAATCATATTCTGGATTTATCCATCCGTCAGGATGTAGGAACTGATTTAGGAGGTGACCTGCATCGGATTCAATTTTCGCTTGATATTTTCAATTTTGCAAATCTGATCAATAAAGATTGGGGTGCCTACTATGTAACTCCCGGAAGTGATTTTAATAATTTCCAATTATATCAATTGGATGGTTATGACGCGGTAGATAGCACTATTCCTAAGTTTAGCTATCGGCTGGGGAGTAACACCGGAAGGGATTCTTTCAATATCCTGGGTACTAATTCCAGATGGAGAATGCGTTTTGGAGTTCGTTACATTTTCAATTAATCAATCAGATAATTATACTTACAGAAGAGACTCGACATAACTCGCGTCTCTTTTTTTTATCTACGATAGTATCGACATGTAACCTATTTTTGACATAATATGCAACAGGCAACTTCTCACATCCTCATGATTCGTCCGACCTCGTTCGCCTTTAATATTGAGACAGCCATCAACAATACTTTTCAAAATATTTCTGCAGACAATTCTGCTATCATTACTGAAAAGGCTTTGTTAGAATTTGATACATTCGTGGACCAACTACGTCAGGAAGGAGTGGATGTAACC
>JALYSC010000446.1:0-317 GCA_030855005.1 Bacteroidota bacterium
ATATTCTGCAGGGAGGAGAGACGACTGTATTCGGGAATTACATTACCATATTTGAACAGCCGGCAGCCAATCTAACATCCGAAGAAATAAATCAGCACCGGTTATCCGATGTTGCTTTCGGAGATATTTTTGTGACCTCCCCTGCGATCAACAATTATGGTTTGGGTCCGCTCTTCAATCAAAATTCATGTGAATCATGTCATCTTTCAAATGGGCGAAGTCCATTTCCCAGAGATGCGGCTCAACTAAAAGGTTTGTTATTAAGAATAAGTGTACCTGGTGAAAATCAATATGGTGGCACTTTACCGGTACCGGGA
>JALYSC010000446.1:327-1594 GCA_030855005.1 Bacteroidota bacterium
TCAAACCAAATCTATATTCGGTCAATTAAGGGAGGCCGAACTATCATGGGAAGAAGTATCATCCATTGAGCAATACGTTGATGGACAAAATGTGGAGCTTAGGCATTTTAATTTCGAAATCACAAACGCATATATCGAACTGCCTGAAGACATTCTTGTCTCACCGCGGATAGCACCTCCTGTGTTTGGTCTTGGGTTGATTGAAGCAATTGCCTTAAACGATATCATTGCATACGCGGATCCTCTTGATGCGAACGCAGATGGAATTTCAGGAAAAGTAAATATGGTTTGGGACTTTGAATTGAATACCAAAGTATTGGGTCGATTTGGATGGAAAGCATCGCAGCCAACCTTACTCCAACAAACTGCAGCGGCCTATCAAAATGATATGGGAATCACAAACCCATTGTTTACCTCCGAAACGTGTGAAGGCCAAATCCAGTGTGACTCATTAGGCGATGATCCGGAAGTAGATCTGAAAATATTACTTGCTGCGACATTTTATCCGCAATCGCTTGCTGTTCCTGCGAGAAGAAATGTGGAATATAAAAATGTAATGGACGGAAAAATTTTATTCGCCTCTCTCGGATGTAATAATTGCCATCGCCCTACTTATACCACAGGTGTACATCGGGAACATGCATTCCTAAGCAATCAAAAAATCTTTCCATATACAGATTTGCTGTTGCACGACATGGGAGAAGGACTCGCAGATCACCGGTCAGACTATCTTGCCAATGGAAATGAATGGAGAACTCCTCCTCTCTGGGGGATAGGACTGACCTATACGGTTGGTGGTCATCAAAATTATCTTCACGACGGCAGAGCCCGAAGTCTTGAAGAAGCCATCATGTGGCATGGAGGGGAAGGGCAAGCCAGTAAAAATGCATTTCGCAATCTGACGAACGAGGAGCGGCAGGATGTAATCGCTTTTTTAGAAAGTCTGTAGGGTCTCCCAAGATTATTTATACGCTGATTACGCAGATATTATTTAAAAATGAATTGACGCAGATTTTGACTTCACTCGAAAGTGTTCGAACTCTTAATCTGACACCCCTAATTCTTTTTCCGTCTTCTTCTCCCGCTGCATTACTAAACAGTAATGGCGGGATCCTCGTGCTGAGCTTGTCGAAGTATCCGCTGCGCTGCGACTTTCTTCCCTTACTGCCTTTCCGCATTCAGGATCACATAATTAAGCGATGAAGTATTTTTCTCATTCAGCATCAGTGTTCCTTTAAAGGTGATGATCTCATCTGTCGCGTATCGT
>JALYSC010000446.1:1604-3050 GCA_030855005.1 Bacteroidota bacterium
CGTCTGATCGATTTGGGATGTAGTCGAAGTTCTCCAACTGTTTCTGGACCTGAACCTCCGCAGAAAAAACAGGATGCCATCGGATTGCGTGAAATGACATATTGAGTGCCCAACGGATCGAGGGGAATCATATATCCTTTTATGATGACAACTTTATTATCAAAAGCTTTGACGGAAGGACCGAATTTTGCGTGTAATAATTCGATTCCTTCTTCCGCAGAGAATACTTTTGAAAACTTTACATCGGTGAGTTGATCCCATGTAATCGACTGTTGAGATATGCCATTGGTAATTCCTGATAACAATAGAAGACCAACAAGAATGAATTTGATATTCATGCTAACAAAACGAAATAGAAACGAATGCAGTACCTGCATTTGGATTAGTCTTTGACCAGTGTGCCGATTGCTTCGCCTTGTACGATGCGAACAAGATTGCCGGGCGTGTTGATATCGAAGACAATGATGGGCAGATTATTTTCCTTGCACAGTGTGAAGGCAGTCATATCCATCACTGCCAGGCCATCACGAATCACCCTTGAGAAAGAAACCTGATCCAGCTTCACGGCATCTATATTTTTTAATGGATCCGAAGTATAGATTCCATCGACACGTGTTCCTTTAAGAATCACTTCAGCATTCATCTCAATTGCACGCAACGCGGCGGCGCTGTCAGTTGTAAAATAGGGATTGCCGGTACCTGCACTGAAGATGACAATTCTTCCTTTCTCCAGGTGACGCATGGCGCGTCGTCTGATATAAGGTTCAGCGATTGATTTCATTTCGATTGCTGAAATCAATCGTGTGTACAATCCGAGGTTTTCAAAAGCACTTTGTAAGGCCATACCGTTAATCACAGTGGCCAGCATGCCCATGTAATCGCCCTGTACCTTTTCAATTCCTGTTGCTTCTGCCTGCAGTCCTCGAAAAATATTTCCACCGCCAATGACAATAGCTACTTCGACGCCCATCTCAGTGATAGTCCTGACTTCGTTAGCATAATGTTTTAACTGCTGTGGATGAATGCCATAAGTCTGATCACCCATTAGGGTTTCACCACTAAGTTTCAGGAGGACTCTTTTATATTTTGGCATATACGATTCGGTCTGCTAAAGTTATTCGCTTTTTTTGTTTTAACTGGGGTGAAAGCATGAAGCAAAAAAAAGGCGAATCATTTCTGATTCGCCTCCTGTCTTTTGTTTTGATTATCCTAATTTGACGTGTTTGAAATCCGTCACGGTTAGATCTTTATTAATGCTTTTGAGATACGCTTCTACGGACTGACTGTTGTCCTTTACGAAGGCCTGCGCAAGCAATGTATTTTCTTTGAAGAACTTATTCAATTTACCCATTGCGATTTTCTCCAGCATTTCTTCTGGTTTACCTTCCTGGCGGGCAAGCTCTTTACCAATCTCAATTTCCTTTTCGATGATGGATGAATCCACAC
>JALYSC010000064.1 GCA_030855005.1 Bacteroidota bacterium
GGATAAAGCCATTCAGAATGGTGAGTTTATTTTGAAAAATTTACTGAAGGAAGGTGATCGGCTGGATCGTAATTATAAAAATGGCAAATCGACCATTAATGCTTTTCTGGATGACTATGCTAATGTGATTCAAGCGTTCATCGGTTTATATCAATGCACATTTGATCAGCAATGGCTTACTCATGCTGACAATTTGGCCAAACATGTGTTGACTCATTTTGATGGCGATGCTTCACTGATGTTTTACTTCACTTCAGACTTGGATGCACCGCTTGTAGCGCGAAGACTTGAGATAAGTGATAATGTCATTCCTTCTGCAAATAGTACGATGGCGAGAAATCTCATGGTCCTCGGAGAAATACTTTATAACACAACCTATACACAGCGGGCACATGATATGCTAAATAAAATCTGGCCTCTCGTACTGAAAGATGGGCAGCCTTCCTTCTATAGTAACTGGTGTCAATTGATGCTTTCTATGGTAAAGCCTCCGTATGAGGTAGCCATTGTTGGTAAAGACTTCCAAATATCACTTGCTGAAATGCAACTGACCTATCGTCCTGATGCCATTTATTTGGGTGGAGCGGAGGAAGGAAATTTGCCGCTGTTGGATAGCAAATTGAGTGATGGTCAGACTCTTATCTACATTTGCCAAAACAAAGTTTGTAAGTTTCCAACCGAAGATGTGACGAAAGCCGTATCGTTGATGAAGGATTGAGTGTTCAAGCTTAGGACTCGCCTTTTTAATTAGTTTCGCACCATTAAAAATCGAAATCGAACATCATGGATTTACATGAATACCAAGGCAAGGAATTGCTCAATCAATTCGGAGTCAGAACGCAACGTGGCATTGTAGCAACAACTGTTGATGAAGCGGTGGCTGCTTACGAGAAGATCACTGCGATGTCAGGTAGTCCTATAGCGGTTGTTAAAGCCCAACTCCATGCCGGTGGACGTGGTAAAGGTGGAGGAGTCAAAGTGGTGAAAAACCTCGAAGAATTAAAAGAGAAAGCTGGTGCTATCCTTGGTATGATGCTCAAGACACCTCAAACTCCAGGTGGACTTGAAGGTCCTGGTAAATTAGTGCGGCAGATTCTGATCGCAGAAGATGTATACGTACCTCAATATGATCAGTGCAAAGAATTCTACCTGTCAGTCTTAACCGATCGCGCACGTCAATGCAATGTCATCATCTACTCCACAGAAGGCGGAATGGATATCGAAGCTGTAGCAGAAGACACTCCTGAAAAAGTTTTTAAAGAATATATCGATCCTGCTTTAGGTCTTCAGGCATTTGAAGGAAGAAAGATTGCTTTTAATCTTGGCCTAAGTGGAGATTCATTAAAATTGATGAATCAATTTGTTACAAAAGTCTATAGGGCTTTTGTAGAAAGTGATGCTACCCTACTTGAAATCAATCCTGTCCTCATCAATGGTTTCGGAGAAGTCGTGGCGGTCGATTGCAAAGCTTCCATGGATGACAGTGCATTGTTTCGTCACAAGGATATCGAGGCATGGCATGATCCACATGAAGATGATCCAACTGAACTGGAAGCAAAAAATTTTGGACTAAGCTATGTGAACCTCGATGGAAATGTAGGTTGTATGGTCAATGGTGCGGGTCTGGCGATGGCTACGATGGATATCATTAAACTCTCTGGCGGATCGCCTGCTAATTTTCTTGATGTAGGTGGCACAGCAGATGCCAAGCGCGTTGAAAATGCATTCCGTATCATTCTTAAAGACCCAAGCGTAAAAGCGATTCTTGTGAATATTTTTGGAGGTATCGTCCGATGCGACCGTGTTGCACAGGGCATCGTGGATGCTTATAAAAACATCGGCGACATACAGGTGCCTATCATCGTTCGCTTACAGGGGACAAATGCAGATATCGCAAAAAAAATAATTGATGAAAGTGGTCTTAGAGTTCGCTCTGCCATCCTATTACAGGAAGCGGCCGAATTAGTAAGCGAAGTATTGAATGTCGAAGCCTGATGTGACAGATGGTTGAGCGGGCCGCATATTCCTTACTTGAACTCAACCAATACATACGGCGAGTCCTTTCCTTAAATTTTGATCAACCTGTCTGGATCGAATGTGAGATCGGTCAGGCATCCTTGTCTCGCGGCCATTGGTATCTCGATCTGATTCAAAAGGATGGCAATGCTATCACTGCGCAGTGTCAGGCAGCCATGTGGGCTAATGTCTACTTCTATTTAAAACGCAAATCACAAATTCATCCCGAAGACATTCTGAAACAAGGAATGTCTGTCAAGCTAAAAGTCAATATTGATTATCACGAGCGGTATGGCTTAAAGCTGATCATCGAGGATATAGACAGCAGCTTTACGATTGGGGTCCTGGAGATGCAGCGTCAGGCGATTTTAAAGGCTATTAAGGATCGGGACCTGATTAGTAAAAATGCTGAAGTTCCCATTCCATCGGTGATACAGCGACTGGCGGTTATCAGTTCGGATCGGGCTGCTGGATTCAAGGACTTTGCCAAGCATCTCGAGGATAATTTTTATGGATATCACATCGACATTGATCTGTACGAAGCTGCCATGCAGGGTCAGCAAGTCGAAGCCGAGATACTGAAGTGTCTTGATAAAATTGAGGAGAATAAATTTCATTACGACGCGGTAGCCATCATTCGTGGCGGAGGAGCAAGAACGGATCTTGCTGCTTTCGATAATCTTCCAATAGCTGTGCGTGTGGCACAATTTCCATTACCAATTATGATAGGGATTGGTCATGAGATAGATCAATCTGTACTTGACCTTGTTGCTTTCCGTTCGTTGAAAACGCCAACAGCAGTAGCGGATTTTGTAATAGAACACAATGCGAATTTTGAATCAAAACTTGATGAAGTATTAAAGTGGATTGAAGATGAGGCGTATGATCGTATTCAAGTGGAGAAACAAAAGTTAAATGATATTCAGCATTCACTTCGGCATGGTATTTCTTCGAGGATACAGCTTGAAGAAAATAAACTAGGTCACATCATCAATTCAATGCAGCAAGGATCAAAACATCTCTTGCAGACTCATGATCGCAGGCTTGAATTTATGCAAACGCTGATGCAGGCATTGGATCCGGATGTGATATTAAAACGAGGATATACGATTACTACACTTCACGGCAAATCAATTACCAGTGCAGCTGATGTTGGATCGGGATCAATTATTGAAACCATCTTTCATGATGGAACAACAAAAAGTATTGTAGAATGAAAAAGAAAGAAAACGATTACGATGCTGCCATGCAACAACTTGAGAAAGTTGTGGAACGAATTCAATCAGGAGAAATGGGACTGGAAGAAATGCGCCATGAAGTCCGCGCGGCGATGGAATTGATAAGCCTGTGTAAAGCGAAACTGAGGAATATTGAAACGGATCTGGAATCAATGCTGGAGGAAGAATAGAGCTCCACCTTTTTTATAAAAAAAAAAGGTGGAAGCCGGCCCGGCGGCCTGTGCTTCCACCAACTTCACCAGTTGAAAACAATCTTTATTACAGCTTTGGAATCCTTAACATCTGACCTGGATAGATCAGGTTAGGATCTTTCAGCATTGGTTTGTTAGCCTCAAATATACTATTATATTTCGTTGCATCGCCATAGTGTTCCTTGGCAATTTTTGACAGCGAATCACCACTTTGAACCTCATAAAAAGTAGCTTCAGGCTCAGGTGTGATGACAGTCATACGGTCATCCACAGAGGAAACTCCCATGTTATTACCTAATGTCAAAACGACTAATTCTTTAGCGACCTGAGTTTCTGCCTGGCCGTAAGCTGTGACAACATCGTCATGAATATCCAACGACAAATTAGAAACCGGCAGATTGAGTGCATTTACTGCTCTCAACATTGCGTCCACTTTAATTTTTTCTACTTCTACAGGAGTTGCTGTTTTTACAGCTTCTTCTTCTTTCTTATCGAAGATTTTCGCTCCTGCGCCTTTTAAAAATGAAAATAAGCCCATGTTTGGTTTGTTTTAATGATGAATGGATTTTAGGGATGATCAGGGATTAAGCTGATACTGCAATCTAACACATTTGATAGGGAAATGTTATAAAATAACTAAAATTTTACGGTTAAGAGCTGAAACTCAGCAGGATAGATGACTGTCCTGGATAAGCGTCGTATTTGAGATATGTATATATTACCTTTGGTGATGTATCAGGCACTAAACCATTGAAAGACAAGCAGGATCCGGTATTCATCGAAGCGGGAAAAGAAACCCCGCTCATGACGCAATACTTAAAAATCAAAAGTCAACATCCGCAAGCGCTGCTCCTATTCCGGGTAGGTGATTTTTATGAGACCTTCGGAGAAGATGCCGTCAAAACAGCCGAGGCTCTGGGTATCATCCTGACAAGCCGGAATAACGGGGGTAACAATATCGAACTTGCCGGATTCCCATACCATGCGATGGATATGTATTTGCCAAGGTTAGTCCAGGCAGGATATCGGGTTGCCATCTGTGAGCAGCTTGAAAAGCCATCCAAGGATAAAAAGATAGTGGATCGTGGTGTTACGGAATTGATCACACCAGGTATTGCTACAGCAGATTCATTACTTAACCGAACACACAATAATTACCTCGCCGCAATACATTTTATTTCAAGTGATCACTTCGGAATAGCTTTCCTCGATAACTCTACCGGAGAGTTTGTAGTCAGCGAAGGATCGGAGCGTGAAATTGGAAAACTATTCCAGAGCTTTAATCCTTCTGAAATATTATTCTCAAAATCGAATAAAGATCGTTTTGAGAAATTTTTTGGAAATAATTTTTACACGTTCTCTCTTGATGAATGGGTTTTTACTACGGACTACACCCAGGAAAAAATTTTACGTCATTTTGAAATTGCAACGCTGAAAGGTTTTGGAATTGATCACCTCCAACACGCACAAATAGCTGCTGGTGCCATACTTCATTACCTGGCTTCTACCAAACAGGATGGCCTCAAGCATATCCGGACGATCAGCCGCATTCAATCCGATCATTATGTCTGGATGGACAGATTTACCATCCGCAATCTTGAACTCCTTCAACCAACACACGATACCGGTACAAGTCTGCTTGACATCCTGGATAAGACAACCTCTCCGATGGGTGCCCGCTTATTACGCAGATGGATTGCCTTACCACTGATTCACCTCAAAGAGATCAATGGAAGGCAAAATATGGTGGCCTATGCATTAGAGAATCCGGATTGGTCTGCCGACATCAAAGAAGAGGTACGACAGATTGGTGACCTCGAACGAATAATATCGAAGGTCTCACTCTCCAAGATCAATCCCAGGGAGATGATGCAACTACGACGAGGACTCTCTGCATTACAGCCTATCAAAGAATGGTTGCATGACAGTCATCAGGAAGGAATGATGCGACTGGCTGATCAAATCAATATTTGTGACCATCTGCGTCAGACTATTGAGCTCGCCTTACATGAAGAAGCTCCCGCTCTGCTTATCAAAGGGAATGTAATCCGCAAAGGGTACAATGAGGAGCTGGATGAATACAGAGATATCATCCAAAACTCGAAGGAAATCCTCATCAATCTTCAGCAGGAGGAAGCCATTAAGACAGGTATCACCAATCTGAAAGTGGGATACAATAATGTGTTTGGCTATTTTCTTGAAGTCACCAATAAATATAAAAACCAGGGACTTATTCCTGACAATTGGGTGCGCAAACAGACGCTCTCTAATTGTGAGCGGTATGTGACAGATGATCTTAAAAAACTGGAACAAAAGATCCTTAAAGCAGAAGAGAAAATTGGTGCACTGGAAGAAGGATTGTACAATGATCTTGTGCAATCGGCGCAGGAATACATTGCGCCGATCCAGATAAATGCCAATGTAATTGCACAACTCGATTGTATACTTTCCTTCGCCACAGTGGCGAAACTCTATAATTACTGCCGGCCAGAAATGAATGACGGCCTGGCAATTGAAATCACTGATGGACGACATCCGGTAATTGAAAGATTTCTACCAGCGGGCGAAACTTATGTTGCCAATAGCTTATACCTGGATACTGAGGATCAACAGATCTATATAATAACCGGACCTAACATGTCTGGTAAATCAGCATTGCTTCGACAGACAGCTTTAATATGCCTGATGGCCCAGATTGGTAGTTTCATTCCTGCGAAAGCTGCTACACTGGGAATCATTGATAAACTCTTTACCCGGGTTGGTGCTTCAGACAATATCTCTTCCGGTGAATCCACTTTTATGGTGGAAATGAATGAGACAGCAAGTATCCTGAATAATATTTCTGCCCGCAGCCTTATCCTCATGGATGAGATAGGTCGTGGCACAAGTACTTTCGATGGCATCAGCCTCGCCTGGAGTATTGCGGAATATCTGCATCATCATCCGCAGTACAAACCCAAGACTTTATTCGCCACCCACTACCATGAGCTCAATGAACTGGCGGACCGATACGACCGCATTCATAATTTCCATATCGCAACACAGGAAGCTGGCATTAAAGTGATCTTCCTTCGTAAGTTGATGCCAGGTGGCAGCGAACATAGTTTTGGTATTCATGTTGCCCGCATGGCCGGCATGCCGAAATCGCTGCTCGAAAGAGCAACAGAAATCCTGCATGAACTTGAATCAAAAAATCTCAGTCTCGATGCGTCTTCCGTGCGGGAAAAGATCAGGGAATTAAAAGAGCAGACTACAGTGCAGCTTAGCATTTTTGATCAGACGGATATCAATGCCCGAAAACTAATGGATGAGATTTCTAAACTGAACATTAATGAAATGACTCCTATTGAGTGCATGATGGCTTTGGTAAATCTGAAGAAGCAACTGGATTAATTTATTATTTCCAAAGCAGATCTCTATCGAATAAGGGTAATATTTCCATAAGTATGTTTTGGTTCGCCCCCGTAAAATGAGTATTGAAGCAAATAGCTATAAACTCCAACAGGGGCCATAAGTCCTTTAATTGTGCCGTCCCATGCTTTAGCATTATTATTTGAAGAAAAAACCAAACTTCCCCATCGATCGAAGATCATGAGATGGTACTCAGAAACATCGCATTGGAAGTTGATCGTAAATAAATCATTTGCATTATCCTGATTTGGAGAAAAAACATTTGGCGTATATAGGGGACATGGACAATCGGCAATACCGACAGTGACTGAATCAATAACCATCCCACATTCCAAAGTAACAGTAACAGTATATGTGCCCGGATTTGATACTTCTATTAGTGCTGTAGTTGAATTATCATTCCAACTATAAGATGCATTATGAGCGATCACTTCAAGCAGAACATTCTGTCCTGTGCAAATACTTGTATCCTTAGTCAGGTCGATTGAATTTCCTACTGAAATTAGTGAAGGATGAAATAGATGCGTTATAATATTTTCCATTAATTCAGTGCTGGTTCGTTCCTGAATCCAATCCTGGTCCGCAGTAGTAATAATATTTCCAAAAGCAGGGTTAGGAGGAATGAACTGAAACCCATGATAGCCGGCGCCATACTTAAGAAAATAAACCATATTACAATCACCTATACCTGAAACAGAGTACCAATAATATTCTAAAGGAGGTATTATATTAGGTGTAGTTGCAAATGATCCAAGAACAGTCATCCCAATCAGGTCACCGCTATATTCTGAGTCCCAACTAAAAGCTCCTCCTAGACTATCAATAATACGAGCGTAAGCTTGATTGGAAGCAAAGCTGCGTAAATATTCAGATTGCAAATATACCGGCTTGCCTTTCTTTAAAAACCACAAAATGGTTTTTATATCTGATGGGAATAATGCTACAATTGCATTTGAAACTATGAGCAAATCAGTTGATTTGAAAAAGCTGGTATCTAATAAACTGGGGTAGGCCAATATCTCAGGTGTGTGACCCATATTGACAGCAACCTCATACCATACCGAATCCATTACCATGCCTGTAGCTGCAGTCTGACTTTTAATAATAGTAATATACAGACTGTATGTGTTTACAAAACACATTAACATTGCAATTAGAATCAGAAGTTGCTTCAAAAGGCTTTTCTCTTTAATTCAATCTATAAAAAGTTAATTCAATTTATAAAAAGAGTATTACTTATTGAATTTTGATAATGCGCTGGGTTGAATGTCCTTTGATAGTTTCAAAACATAATTCATAAATTCCTAAAGTCAATGCATGAAGATCTACGCTATCTACAGTCTTATCGATGGTTACCAACCTACCCGCTGAATTGTAAATACAAACTGGAGAAATGATTTGCGAAGTGAATTGAGGATATAAATTGACTTCATTAATGGCCGGATTAGGATAATAATAAGTAACTGGACTAGCATGAACCTGTTCATCGACAGCGGTGGTATTTCTTGTGAATGTGTAAACTGTATTTTCAGGAATTGGCCAAACTAAATACGCTGGATCAATTGATCTTACAACGTCAGGATTCGATGGATCACCGGTGACAACAATTATTTCACCGAAAGTCGAATCATCATAAAAACTAAAATCCTCCACCAGGCCAATCACAGGACCAGTAAACCCTTCAAAATCTAATCCCGGAATTTCAACTGAATAAGGTCCTATATGTACTTCAATGTTACCATTATCTTCATGAAGCCTAAGCTGGAAATTTACATAATCCTTTAAAATTTCATTTTCTAATTCCCCACTATAAAATCCTGAATTTTTATATTCGAGCGTAAAAATTCTACTACCTTGAGGTCCGAATGTTCGATATAATGTTGGCGACATAGCAGAGTCAATTTCAACACCCCTGTCTTGCAGATCTGAACTGAAAGGAATCATCAAGTTAGTTGCTTCCAAATTTGTATCAGTAACTACATAACCTCCTGCAAAAAAATCCAATGAGTATAGAGTCCTGATTGTGTCACGGAAAATTGTAAATGGAAATCCTATATCAACTGTAAATACAGGATCTCTCCATGACCCTTTAACAGCAGATTGGCCATTTGTCAGGGGTTTATATAATTCCTGAGAAACATGCACATCGTAGATCTGGCTTCTCGCTATAAGGCTAAACGACAAGCAAATAAAAACGATAACAATTTCAAAAAAATGAATTCATTTATATGTGGGTTTATTTCGCAAATTTATGTCTTGTCTGGATACATCACCACGCTGATGACTTCCTTTTCATTAAAGTATTTGTTGGCTGCTTTGAGAAGTACTTCTTTATTCAATGCTGCAATACGGCGATCCAATTCAGCCATCTCAACCATTTGTTCCATCGGAAGATTATTTTGCCAGCTATTAATAAAAGCACCCATCCAGAATTGATTTTGCTGCAGATCTTTTACCCTGCCCTGACGCTGAGTTTCTGTCACCTTTACAATATCTGCAGGATCAATTTCATGGCGAAGTTTTTCCAGGACAGCTTTCGCCGCATCGACTAATTCTTTGGTGCGTGGAGGATCAGCATTAAATCCGATGCGAATAGAATACTGCTCAATTGGAAAATTTGTTTGTCCGCCATTAATGGATACGCCGTAAACTCCACTTTCCTCTTCACGTAATGACTCTCTTAGTTTGATACGCGCAACTTCAATAAGTGATTGAAGTATATATGCCTGATCGGGCTCGAAATTGTCATTGCCATGATACAAAATCTGAACTAGTGAGCTTGGAGCCTCTCCCCTGTTATAAACTGAATCAACAACGCCTGAGGGCATCCGCTCGCCAACATCCTTATAGGTTTCTTTGCGTCCACCTCCCGGTAAAGCACCGAGATATCGACCAGTAAGTTTTTGCAGATCGACGGGATCAAAATTTCCAACAAAAAAGAAATTCATATCACTGACATCTTTAAACCTGTCCTTGTAGATATCCATAATCTCATCAAGCTTGATCTGATCGTAGGACTCCATGGTTGGATAACCTCTGCGCGGATGATTCTGCGTTATGATTTTAGTTACACGATCGAAAAAATAATTCTGTGGATCAGCAAGGAGATTTCCATAACGGGCACGTTCACGATTGATGTAAGCGCTTAGTGCAACACTATCTTTTCTATAGGCAGTGATCCATGAATAGGCAAGCTGCATGAGCGTTTCCCTGTCAGCAACTGAGGAGGATCCGCTCAGGCCTTCAAAACGTTCAAAGACAAAAGGTGTGACACTAACACGTTGTGTTGAAAGTTTTTTATCGAGTCCCGTTGCATTATAAGGCCCTACTCCACTCGCCTGGATGACAGAGCTGACACTTCTTGCAGATGGATATTTTGATGCGTCATAGAGTGAATGTCCTCCCGGACTATAAGCAGACATGAGTATCTCGTCATTTTTAAAAACCGTTGGCTTGGCTGAGACTTTTATTCCATTGGGAAGTTCCCAAT
>JALYSC010000447.1:0-862 GCA_030855005.1 Bacteroidota bacterium
TGTCAAGGTGGTACCAGTATATGGTGGTGCATCAATGGATTCACAGCTGTATGGAATCAAGCAAAAACCACAGATCATCGTTGGCACACCTGGTCGTACACTCGACCTCGTCAACCGGAAGAAACTAAAACTCGACGCATTGCAATGGCTTGTATTGGATGAAGCCGATGAAATGCTTTCGATGGGTTTTAAAGATGATATGGATGCTATCATGGCGACTATTGCTCCTGAAAAACAAACGCTTCTCTTTTCTGCCACACTTCCTGCAGAAATCATGCGCATCGTCAGGACTTATATGAAAGATCCGATCGAAATCGCTGCAGAAAAAACTCAAACCGGAGCGGATAATGTCACACACCATTATTACGAAGTACAGGCACGCGACCGGTATGTAGCACTGAAACGTATCATCGATATGCAACCGGATATTTATGCCATCGTCTTCTGCCGTACACGCGCCGAAACGAAGGAGATTGCTGATAAACTTTCTTCAGAAGGATATAATTCAGATGCATTGCATGGTGATCTTAGTCAGGCTCAACGAGAATACACACTTGGAAGATTTAGAAATAAAACATTACAATTATTGATCGCGACAGATGTTGCTGCACGAGGACTTGATGTTACAGACCTGACTCACGTAATCAATTATAATCTTCCTGATGACCCCGATGTATACATCCACCGAAGTGGACGTACAGGTCGTGCGCATCGCAAAGGAATTTCCGTTACCATTATCCATTCAAGGGAAAATAACCGGATACGTGATATCGAACGCCGTGTTGGTAAGCCATTCGAGCGTAAGAAAGTCCCTACAGGTAAAGAAATATGTGAACGTCAATTATTTCACCTCGTGGAGAAG
>JALYSC010000447.1:872-3046 GCA_030855005.1 Bacteroidota bacterium
TGGAGAAGGTAGAAAATGTCGAGGTCGAAGAAAATCAGATTGCAGAATTCTTACCTGTCATCTTTAATAAACTTGCATGGCTGGATCGTGAAGAACTGATCAAACGTTTTGTATCTGTAGAATTCAATCGTTTCCTTGCTTATTATAAAGACGCAACGGATATCAATGTTGATCACAGTTCGAAGAGCAGGAGTGCAAGCAGAGATGACCGTCCAAGAGATAGAGACAGAGATAGTCGTGGCAGAGAAGATCGCGGACGCGATGGACGTGGTCGTGATGATCGTCCAAGAAGTGATCGCAGCCGTGAAGACAAACCACGCAGTGAACGAAGTCGTGATGACCGTCCAAGAGAGGACCGTAAAAAACCCGAGTTCGAATCACGGGACCGGAATCGGGATGACCGCAAACCGGAATTTGAAAAGAAGGATTTCAAAAAACGCCGCGATGACTTTGATACTCCCGAACCTGCAAGAAGAGGTGCAGACCGTCCGAAAGTAAAATTTGCACCGATGGTCCTTAATGTGGGCTCTAACAATAATTTTAATCCAAAAGCATTGCTTTCTCTTATCAATCAATATATGCCGGATCAGGAAGCGCAGATCGGTAAAATTGATGTTCAGTTTACGCATACACTATTTGATGTAGATGAAGCATACCAGGATCAGGTAATGAATGCTTTTAAGAAAGCAAAATTTAAAGGCAATAACCTTGTTGTAGACCAGGTCAGGAAGAAGAGGAAAGAATAAGAAATTTGATCTGTTGACAAATTGTAAGGCTCGATCTGAATTAATTACTTTTCGCTTCAAATCTTTTTGATGAATAAGCGAAATTTTCTCAGCACTTGTCTGTGTGTCATCTCATTTACATTTTACGCTCAACCGGTTTCTTTACCCGAATTGATCAGGGTTCCTTACGTAAGTAATGTTGATCAGAAGGAGCATGATTTTTATCTCTACCTACCTGCCGGATATCATTCAACTCCCGACCGCAAGTGGCCGATAATGTTGTTTCTGCATGGCAATGGTGAGCGAGGAGATGGAAAGGCTGATTTGGATTGGGTGCTAAAAGAAGGAACGCTCTATGAAGCATGGATTCAAAAAAGAAATCTTCCTTTTATCATTATCTCGCCGCAACTGCCGATGATGGGGGATACGGTAGAGGATTATATAAAATTCAGAGATAAATCCCTTTTGCCTTCGCAATTAGAAACAGGTGTTCCTCCGCGTCCGCAGCCTTTTGAAGTGCCTTTCAAAATGAATGGCCAAGCACCCGTTGAATCCATTCGTGAAAATGAATTTCCACTCGGCTGGGAAGTAGTCGAGCAGGATCTGATCGAAATGGTCATATTAATTCAAAATACATATCGCGGAGATCAAGCGAAAACATACCTAACGGGTCTTAGTTATGGAGGCCATGGCACCTGGTATATGGCAAGTAAGTATCCGGACCTGTGGGCTGCTATTAATCCAATTGTCGCATTTGCACATCCGGATTTGATGAATACCATAGCGGAACACAAAATCCCGATTTGGGCATTCGCAGGAGGACGTGATGAAGGTAAGCCGGTAAAGTATTTTTATCCTGCTCTCAACCGGCTTGAAGCATTAGGGCATACGGATGTTCGATTTACGATTGAAGCTGATATGGGACATGATGCCTGGCGCAGAGTCTATGCAGGGGAAGACTTGTACACATGGTTTTTATCACATCATAAAAATTAGTCCATAAACAGTAAAGCCTATATTATGATGAAATCACAGAGTATTTAACTGACTTGTGGCTTCAATAGAAACCAATTTTATTGAATCCCAGAATATGTCCAGTTAACGTTTTGTATTTTCAAAGGCTGTTACCAAAATTTTATTTAACTTCCTTCCTTCCTTCTACACCTATAGAAAGACAGGAATATGCAACGTTCAACTTTTACGCTGATCTCATTAGTCATTTTTGCGTTTCAACTACATGCGCAGACGAATACATATTTTACAAATCCCACGATCTACAATATCCTTAAAGGAGATTATGATCCGTCCACTTATTCAGCTTCATTTGTGATCAGCGATCCATTTGTGATCAGCCAAGGGTTAATCGAACAATTGAATACAGATTCGATGAAGTCAACACTCCTGGAGCTGCAGAAATTTCACAACCGGAACACGGCTTCTGATACTATC
>JALYSC010000065.1 GCA_030855005.1 Bacteroidota bacterium
GCGATCGACATGTAGTTCCACAAACGAAGACCAAATCTGTTGACATGTTTCCAGACTTTTGTTCAATTCGCCAGATGGGATGATAATAACCGGCTCGTCTATGCCGACTCGTCTTAGTTGAGGCAGGCAAAACGAGGCTGTATGATCATCAGCTATGATACAAACCGAAGACGGTGATAGAGCCGCCACTACTTCTTTCAAACCGCTTTGAACCAGGCCCAAATAAATATCTGACAGAGAAGAATTAATCCTTTTCATTAACCGATTCAATTGATGTCAGTGTCCATGCCTGCGCGCGGTTAGCAAATAATGGTTTGACCTGGGACCAGGTTTTCCGGAACAATGGCGATGTCCGGTATGTTTCAAGATCTTCGGCTGACTGCCAGACACTGATCGTCCAGAGACTTACTCTGTCTTCCTCGTGACTGCTTAGGACTTCAAGATTCAGACATCCTTTTTGTGCGCGGATCTCGTGTTTGACCTGATCAAATATCTCGAGAAAGGGCTTTTCAGCACCGGGCAGAACATCCATAAGAACAATTCGTTTTACCATCTTCGGACAGAACATATTGGAAAGAGATTGTAAATTTATCAATAAGAAACACAAACACTTAGAAGGATTAATTAGATTTGGCACGAACAAAAAGCAATAAAACCATCGGACAAACATCATCTACCCCCAAGGATACCGGATTGAGCGAGATCGTGTTGACGCTAGAGGATTTAGACCTGTTAGAACTCTTCGGACAAAACAACAGTAAGCTCAATCTATTTCGAAAAGCGTTCCCAGACGTTGTCATCACATCTCGTGGAAACCAGTTGAAACTTAGCGGCAAGAAAAAGCTGACCCAGGGCGCCAAGGATAAATTTGAGTTAATGGTGCGAATACTGAGAGATGACCATACACTTCCAATACAGACAGTGGAGGATTTACTCAACGGAAGCCATTCTTTTGAGCTGGAGCCTGAAATTGGAAATTCAGACCACGTGATTCTGTTTGGCAGGACCGGAAAACCTATCAAAGCGAAGACCCCAAACCAGAAAAAAATGGTGACGGCATGCGAAAAAAATGATGTTGTGTTTGCAGTTGGGCCGGCAGGTACCGGTAAAACGTACACTGCCGTTGCACTTGCGGTGAGGGATCTGAAAAATTCGCTGGTCAAGAAAATTATACTGACACGACCTGCTGTGGAAGCTGGAGAGAGTCTTGGATTTTTGCCCGGTGATCTGAAAGAAAAGATTGACCCTTATCTGCGTCCTTTATATGATGCACTTGATGACATGATCCAGGTAGATAAGCTGAATTATTTTATGCAAAACCGGATTATCGAGATTGCACCTTTGGCTTACATGAGAGGTCGTACACTAGATAATGCGTTTATCATTCTGGATGAGGCACAGAACGCCACTGTGACGCAAATTAAAATGTTTTTAACGCGTCTTGGACCTTCTGCCAAATGCATAATCACAGGTGATATGTCACAGATCGATCTTCCGAGAAGTGTGAATTCGGGATTAGGCAAGGCTATTGATCTGTTGGGTCACCTTGATGGGATTGCTACCGTGCGATTGACAGCAGACGATGTGGTGAGGCATCGGTTAGTAAGAGAAATCATCATAGCCTTCGATAAAGACGCGGAAAGGCGCAGAGCTTTAGAAGTCAGTAAGGACGAAGAATCATAAATCATGCCCAATGCTTACCGCATTTCCTGCCCTCAGCCAAAGCTGAGCGGTTCTGTTATCCTGGAGCCTTCAAAGAGTATTTCTAACAGGGTGCTCCTTATCCAATCGCTTTGTAAGGAAGAAATAAAGATCAACAGGCTAAGCAAGAGTGATGATACGGAGGCGCTTGCCAAAATGTTGTCGACGTCATCTGAGGTATTGTACAGTGGGCATGCCGGCAGTAGTTACAGGTTTATGGTAGCCCGGGCATGTCTTGGAGATAAGACAATCACGCTGGATGCATCCGAACAATTGCGTAAGCGTCCCATTGGCACGCTTGTAAAAGCGTTACAAACTTTAGGCGCAGATATTCAATTCCTCAACAAAGAAGGATTTCCTCCTTTACTGATAACTCCTACACCTGACCTTGGCAAAAACATTCATGAAATCAATTTGCAGGCTGGAGTGAGCAGTCAATTTGTTTCTGCTCTTTTATTAATTGCTCCGGTATTGCCACAGGGTCTGAAAATCAATCTGATCAATGATCCTGTATCCATACCATACATACGAATGACACTTGAAGTCATGAAATATTTTGGTGTGGACTACGACTGGACAGACAACACTATTACAATTCCTCACGGAGATTATAAAGGCAGAGAATATTCTGTAGAAGGTGATTGGTCTGCAGCGGCATACTATTACTCTATTGCGGCTCTATCTCAGGAGGCAGATATAAATATAGAAGGTGTTTCAGAAAATAGCTTGCAAGGGGATGCAGCAGTTGCAGAAATATATCAGCATTTCAATGTGACTACTGCTTACACTGAAAATGGAATCCACATCCACAAAAAGGAAAACATAGTACGCCCGAAAGAAGTAAGACTTGACTTCATTGAAAATCCTGACCTCGCCCAAACGGTTATGGTAACCTTATCAGGATTGGGTGCTAAAGGAGTACTCACCGGATTGCAAACTTTAAAAATCAAAGAAACAGATCGCATCCTTGCTATGCAGACTGAGCTTGCACGTGTGAAGACATTTCTGGATGAAAAAGAAGAAGGAGGCAAGCCCCTATATATCCTTCATGGAAGGGCGAAATGGAAGGATAAAGCCAAATTCAATACTTATGATGATCACCGGATGGCGATGGCTTTTGCGCCGCTGGCATGCTTAAACCCGATCATGGTTCGTGAGCCTGAAGTAGTAACGAAATCGTATCCCGGATTTTGGCATGATCTCAAGAAGCTGGGGTTTGTGGTGGAGAAGTATAAGGGGTGAGAAATATTTCGGATTTCGGAGGGTTGGTGAGCTGTACCACTAGGTTGCGTGAAGCGTGTTGAACTATCGGATTTGGGATTTCGGCAGACGCAGGATCACATTTTCATTCTTTACAATCAATCTCTACGATGGGTGATAGCGCATCAATAAGTATATGTCCGTTGTAAGGCTCTTGATATCCATACGCATAGAATCCACCGATAGTAATGTATTCGTAATTATCATTAGGCGAAAAGTATATGGTATATAAAGTCCAATCTTTTGAACTTACAGGAGCAGTATGCAATAGTAATTGCTGCCTGCTACAATATCCATTTCCTCCCCAAATAAGTAAAGCAAGAGGATGGTTAAAATTCACAAGCGCCTTTAGAGATTCCTTGGTAGGGCTCTCATATTTCTCGGAAATGGAGAGATATACCTTAATCTCATAGCAATTATCCCTTTGCAGAGGTTGATCGAGTTGTTGAGTAACGGATTCGTACGTGTTTGAGGCGCGAGCTACGAGACCTAAATATGTCATTCCTTCGTAGGCTGGATCGGAAACACCCCAAGCTCCGGGATCTGGTAGCGGATGAATATCTGGTGGACTTTCGCCAGGAAAATTATAACTGCCACAATCTTCCCAATCACTGATCAATTGACCTATAACACCTTTCCTAGGCACATCTTCGAATGAAGGATTTTTTAATTCAATTACCTGCTGACCGAATGCGGGTGAAAATAAATATCCAATTAAAAGAAATACAAATAAGGGCGTTTTCATCACGTACTTTTTGGGGCTCCGTGAAAGATAGAAGATATTTATTAAAATATAAGCTTAGGAAAGCGAGAGGATTTTTATTTCGACTCTTTGATTTTTTAATTTAGCTTCTTTATTGTAGCGATCGTAAGTAATGAGTGGATTAGATTTACCATAGCCTTTATACTGAAGTCGGATCTGCTGCACACCCTGCGTGACTAGATATTCTTTGACAGATTTCGCTCGTGATGTAGAGAGTGCGATGCAATAATCCTCTGATGGTATGGTATTGGTGTGACCCCCAATTTCAATTGTCGTTTTTGGAAATGCTTTTAGATAATCAGCCAGTTCGTTCAGTACTTTATATGAATCGGGTAACAAATTGACCGAGTCCGCTTTGAAATAAAGATGTGTAAGGCGGATCTTTTGTCCTACAAACATTTTCTTGGGATCCAGTTCTGTGAGCAGGACAGGTTTAAATGTTTTTGGTCCTGAAGTGACAGTACCAGAAGTAACAGTACCTGAAACACCGGATTTTATTGTTTTTGAACCGGTGGTGGATGAAGTTCCGGAAGAAGTACTGACAACAACTTTTGAAGGTGGATCGCTTACTTCAGCAATTATATCAGTTGGCATCATAGGACATTGCGTAGGAATAATTTGCGATAATCCATCCAGCAGAATGTGCCCATTGTATGCTTCGAGAATGGGTGTCTTATAAAATGCAACCAAGGTGATATACTTATGGGTCTTATGGGGTTGAAATAAAAACTTATAGAGTTTCCATTCTGAACTAGAGACCGAAGGTGATTCACCGAGAAGTTCTGCTTTGTCACAAAATGAGTTGCCTCCCCAAATCTGTAGGACAGAAGGCCGGACAAAATTTTCCAATAGTTCTGATGAGCTATTGGTTGCACTTTTGTATTGTTCTGATCGGGAAATAAAGGCAGAAAAATTATAACACACGCCAGCAGTGATGGGGACGGATAAAGCCTGAGATAAGGATTCGTAGGTATCATTTGCCCTGGTTACCATTCCCAAAAAGGTCATTCCATCATAGGGTTCTTTGGTTACTTCCCAAGCATTGATAGGTACCGGATGAATATCCGGAGGAGATTCACTTGGAAAGAAACTAAGTCCGCAATCATGCCATCCGGAAATTGGGAGGGAGTTGTGGGCACCTTTATGAGGGATATCTTCAAAGGAAGCATTTTGTAATGTAATCACACCCTGCGCAGAAACGGACAGAGAGCCAAGACAAGACATACTACATACCAGGAAGAAAATTTTTAACCCCATTCTGACGCTTCTTTACCGGGTGACTTAACTGATTGAATGAAAAATTAATTCAAATGTTGCAAACCGGCAATGCTTTAAACGGAATATTAGACCACAGTCGTGTATCTGTCTACGGAATTTATAAAGGGTTAGGGATTTATTAAGAAAATGCATTCAGCCCAGTAATATCCTGGCCGGTGATCAGTAGATGGATATCGTGTGTGCCTTCGTAAGTCAATACAGTTTCCAGATTCATCATATGGCGCATGATAGGATATTCATTAGTAATACCCATACCGCCATGGATTTGCCGGGCTTCACGAGCGATCTCAAGTGCCATTATGACATTATTCCGTTTGGCCATAGAAATTTGGGCAGGAGTTACCTTACCGGCATTAGCTAAAGAGCCGAGACGCCATGCCAATAACTGGGCTTTGGTAATCTCCGTAATCATTTCCGCTAGTTTCTTTTGGGTCAATTGAAATCCACCAATAGGGCGACCAAATTGCTCACGTTCCTTTGAATAGCGCAAGGCACTGTCATAACAGTCCAGGGCGGCACCAATGGCACCCCACGCGATTCCATATCTGGCTTTTGACAGGCAGGCAAGCGGACCTTTTAGGCCTCTGACATCAGCGAATACATGAGATTTCGGAACTCTGACTTCTTCAAAAACCAATTCTCCCGTAATAGAGGCTCTGAGCGACCACTTCCCATGAATTTCAGGGGCAGAAAATCCTTTCCAGTCGCTTTCAACGATCATACCTCTGATCTGGTCATTATCATCCTTTGCCCAGACTACTGCCAGATCCGCGACAGGGCTGTTAGTAATCCACATTTTAGCTCCATTCAGTATATATGCATCGCCATCATCCGTAATTCGCGTTGTCATACCGCTTGGATTGGAACCATGATCGGGTTCGGTAAGACCAAAACAACCAATCAGGTCTCCAGATCCCAAAGCAGGAAGATATTTTCTCTTTAATTCCTCAGCAGCAAACTTGTAGATCGGATACATCACCAGAGATCCCTGAACGGAAGCCATCGACCTAACACCTGAATCTCCACGCTCCAATTCCTGCATGATCACGCCGTATGCGATTTCATCCATACCACCTCCTCCGTATTCCGTAGGCAGGCTGGGTCCGAAAGCTCCAATTTCAGCCAGCCCTTTAAATAAATGCGTTGGACATGCTGCCCGGTTAGAATAATCTTCAATTATTGGGCTGACTTCCTGCTTTACCCAGGCGCGCACGGCTTCACGAGCTAGAAGATGATCTTCATTAAGCAGTTCATCGACATTGAAGTAGTCGTGTCCCTGGTATTTGTCAGTCTTGACGCTTGTCTTCACCTCCATATGGCTGGGTTTATAAAATTGGTCTGCAAAGGTAATAGATACCAATCAAGTCCATCTCTGCCAGCGACATTTTTGTCTGCAGATCGAATTGGTATATTGCAGCCTTACAAACTACTGTATGGCTCAGATCAAACTTCAAGGCATGTCCTTCTTTGCACATCATGGGTACTATACGCATGAACGCACACGAGGTAACAATTATATAATTGATGTGAATCTGGAGTCAAATATTGACCTCGCTGCCCTACATGATGATCTGCATGCAACCATAAATTATGAAATTATCTATCAGATATGTCATGATGTGATGGAACAGGCTTGTCGGCTTATAGAAACGGTGGCATACCGGATAGCGCACGAAATCCGTGCAACATTCCCAGATGTAAGCAATATCGAGGTCACCATTCATAAACTCCAGCCCGAATTAGGTGGTCAGGTGGATAGTGCACAGGTGGTTTATAAACTGGATTGACACTTCGGTTGTTACACTGGCAGTTTTTACTTCCTTTCTTATTATGGATACTTTAACGCTGAGCGTGAATGCCAGTTGTGGGTAATCCCGTTTGATCTAAAACACATGTTGCTATGAAATTTAAAATCCTTGTTTTTACACTCCTCCTGGGAGTTAGTTTACCTTCCTGTGATACTCTCAAAGAGGTAGGGGGGTACCTCAACGAACCCACACTTGCTGAAATCGGACAAGGACTCAAACAAGCCCTGGAATTTGGTATCAGCGAAGGCGCTAATCTTCTATCCGAGCGTGATGGCTACTTTAAAAGTGCTTATAAAATCTTCTTGCCGGAGGAAATGCGTGACGTCACTGATAAATTAAAAATCATTCCCGGATTTACTGATGTTGAGAATATTATACTTGAAAAATTGAATCGTGCTGCAGAGGATGCAGCGAAATCAGCGGCACCAATTTTTATTGATGCGATTACATCGATGACATTTAATGATGCAATGAGTATTCTGATGGGAGCAGATAATGCTGCCACTCAGTATCTAAATTCAAAAACTTACAATCCTTTGTATCAGAAATTTCAACCTGTGATTGTTAAATCGCTCAACAAAGTCAATGCGATTCAGTACTGGGCCGACGCAGTGAACGCATACAATAAAATACCTTTTATAACAAAAGTAAATCCGAAGCTGGATGAGTATGTAGCTGAAAAAGCGTTGGAGGGATTATTTGCGATGGTTGCCAAAAAAGAACTCGGTATCAGAAATGATGTGGGTCAGCGAACCACTGATTTGCTTAAAAAGGTATTTGCAAAACAGGATAAAAGTTAACCGGATTATTTCTACTGACTCAGGTTAACTCCAGAAAAAATAATATTTAAATAAAAAGACCGGGGACAAACTGTCTCCGGTCTTTTTATTTAAAGAAATACATTTTAAATTAATGCTTCAGTGTAATCTCAATGACTCCATAGGATCCACGCATGCCATAAGGACTTGTCTCGCTTGCTGTCTTTAAAACTTTGATAGATTTAATTTCTGCTACAGGAACTACAGAAGATGCATATGCCAGGCCTCCATTAAGAGGTGTACCATCCAATACATACAGTGGCTCTGAATCTCCACTTGTAGATGCGTTACCGCGGATAGTTGCTCTGGCACCACTACCTGACCCGATCACAGAAACTCCGGGAATTCTTCTTAGCTGATCTGCCAGTGATGTTGATGCATTCAGGTTTTCAAGATTGTCAGAATCTGACTTAGTAGCAGCACCAGAACTCGATTTTGTAGTGCTGGTTGATGCTGTACCACTTTTGGTTGAACTGCAGGCCACGGTGATCAGCATGATCATTGCAAGAGCAGAATAAAGAATGTTTTTCATAAATGAAAATTTAAAATTAACCGTTGGTAGATATTATTGTGCTAAACGATTGAAGTGCCCGGAAAGTGTAGAAAAATAGACAACCAGTATTAAAAAAGGGATGGACATCGAAATTATTCGACCGGTACATCCAGAATTTGCCTGATCTCCATTTGCTCTTCTTCAGAAAACTGGAGCCCCTGAAGCGCTTTCAGATTTTCTTCCACCTGGGAGACTTTGCTTACTCCAATCAATACAGAAGTAACCACAGGATGAATTAGCAACCACGCTATGGCCATTTGAGCCAGGGTCTGTCCTCTTCTAATTGCAACCACATTAAGAGCGCGTACCTTCTGCATCAGCTGACCGGAGATTTGTTCGGTCTTCAGATATCTTCCATCCTTCACTGCCCTGCTGTCTTCTGGGAAACCTTCGAGGTATCTGCCTGTCAACACACCCTGTTCAAGAGGTGAGAAAGCAATCAGCCCTGTACCTGTCTCCTGCAGTGTGTCTAACAATCCATCCTCTTCAACCCAACGGTCGATCATACTATATCTCGGTTGATGGATGAGAAGTGGAGTACCCATTTCTTTTAAAATTTGAGCAGCTCTCAGCGTATCCTCTGATTTGTACTGTGAGATCCCTACATATAATGCTTTCCCTTGTTGGACAGCTGAATGAAGAGCACCCATTGTTTCTTCTAGCGGGGTGTACTTATCAGGACGGTGTGAATAGAAAATGTCGACATAGTCAAGACCCATGCGTTTTAAACTTTGGTCCAGACTTGCGAGTAAGTATTTTCTGGAACCAAAATTTCCATAAGGACCAGGCCACATATCCCATCCTGCTTTTGTGGATATAATTATCTCATCACGATAAGGTTGAAAGTCACGTTTGAATATTCTTCCAAAATTCTCTTCTGCAGCTCCAAACGGAGGACCGTAATTATTCGCAAGATCGAAGTGGGTAATTCCGTAATCAAAACATGTACGCAGGATGTTCCTTCCATTTTCTGCATTGTCGACATGTCCGAAATTATGCCATAAGCCAAGTGATAAAACGGGTAATAATAAACCCGATCTACCACAACGACGATATGTCATATCATCATATCGTGTGGATGAAGCCACAAAATGTCCTGGGTCGTATGCATCATTAATTTTCATCTCAGGTATTTCAAATTTAAAAATTAAGATTATGAAATGTAATATCTATTTCACTACGATGAAGCTACTCCAGTGTTGATTGAAAAAAACTTTCATGACATAAAACCCGGGAATCAGATGACTCACATCAAAATTCTTAGTATCTAATGATCGAATACTTATCTCCTCTCCGAAAGCATTATACATTCTGAATGCAGTGATAGGTTGTGCCGTAATAACATAGAGTTGAGTACCTATAGGATTCGGGAAGTAGAAAACAGGATCATTATCTGCGGGATGTATTGAAGTTGAATGTTCCACTGTCACATTCACTACCTCACTTAAAGAGTTAGCACCATCATCATCAATAGCGCGTAACTGTAAAGAATATTCGCCTGCATCAGGAAAATTCCACTCGAAGTGATAAGGAGAATTATAAATACTGGTAATCGAATCACCATTAATCCACAATTCAAGGTGATCAACATCACCGTCTGCATCACCTGACTCCATGGCAATATCAATGCCTCCTAATTCGAGATTAAATATTGCTCCGTGTTCCGGATAGGTGATGGCAGCGAAAGGAGGCTGATTGATCAGTTCTCCGGTTACATTAAATCGAAAATATCCTTCAGGAGCAACAATAGGCCTGACCTGTTGCATGCCATTATTAGCTGTTGCTTCGATATAATATTGAACCTCTGTACCTGCATCGAATGAAGGCATGATCGCAGTCCAAATATTGCCTGTTGTATCTGACAAGTACATTGGCAGGGCAACGTAATCTGTGTCTGTAGCTGATTTATAATAAAGTGTCGTTGACTCAACACCTGTTCGATGCCGGATGTATGCATTGACTTCATACTGTTGTACAGTGTCACTTACATCCCTGCGTCTTGCATGTGCGATTAATAGTGGATCCTGCACTCCTACACTTTTTGTAATGCAATGGATAGCTCCTAGTGAACCAATGATATTATTACAGTTGATTCCTACTACATTATATCCCGGAAGGTTTTCTCTGTATATCCGAAGGGCGGTTGTATCATATTGTTC
>JALYSC010000066.1 GCA_030855005.1 Bacteroidota bacterium
AATTCATTTTTTATCTATATTAATTTCTCACTATATCATGTACGATATTCTGCAGTTGAATGACATGCTCGTTCCCGAGCTAAGGGAAGTGGCTGAATCACTCGGCGTAGACGGTTTCAAAAAGCTCACGAAGCAAGAGCTAGTCTACACAATTCTCGACCATCAGGCTCTCGCCGGCGAAAAGAAAAAAGGAAGCAACGGTACTAATAGTTCTGACCTTCCTGACGAAGTCCCTGTATCATCCGACAATATGCGGGTTGACAAAAGACAACCCGGTGCAGTACGCAAACGTGCACCCAAAAAAGAATCTTCAGAAGAAGTCATTCTAACTCCTTCAGTTTCACTCAGTGATTCCAAAACCGAAGAAGAAGTTACTCCTCCTATAAAAAGAGACAAACCCGTACTGGATCGTTCTCAACCCCCTCGCCGACCAGAACACAAACGTCCGGAACCCCGCGATCGTCCTGTCCTATCCAGAGAACCAAGACAGCCGCAAGAACCAAGAGAACCACAAGAACCAAGAGAACCAAGACAGCCACAAGAACCAAGAGAACCCCGCGAAACAAGATTACAACACGAACCTAGAGAACCCAGAGAACCAAGAATACAACACGAACCCAGAGAGCCAAGAGAACCAAGAGCGCCTCAGGAACAGCGAGAACTTAGGCAACCTTCAGACAGGCATCAGCAAGGTTTACAGGAACGAGGTCCTCTGCCTCAGACCGATCGCAATCAGCAGGTGCAACGCGATGCCAGAGATATTCAACGTGAAGCACGCGAGCGTTTCAATGTAGAAGTAGATGGAATTATTGAAGGTGAAGGTGTGCTGGAAATGATGTCAGACGGATATGGTTTCCTACGTTCATCAGATTACAATTATCTCTCGTCACCGGATGATATTTATGTATCTCCTTCTCAAATCAAATTGTTCGGACTGAATACTGGCGACACTGTCAAAGGAGCTATCCGACCTCCGAAAGAAGGTGAAAAATATTTCGCATTACTTCGAGTATCGACGATTAATGGCAAGACTCCCGATGAGGTTCGTGACCGTGTGCCTTTCGATTATCTCACTCCTCTATTCCCAACGGAAAAATTCAACTTGTTGACTCACCCGGGTGGAAAAGATTACGGAAACCGGATGATCGATCTTTTCACTCCACTTGGTAAAGGTCAGCGTGGATTGATAGTAGCACAACCTAAAACCGGTAAGACTTTCTTACTGAAAGATATTGCCAACGCGATTGCCGCTAATCACCCTGAGGTCTTCCTCATTGTTCTTCTGATAGATGAAAGACCTGAGGAAGTGACGGATATGCGTCGCAGTGTAAGAGCAGAGGTGGTTTCATCCACTTTTGACGAGCCAGCAGACAATCATGTACGCGTAGCTAATATCATACTTGAGAAAGCAAAACGTCTTGTTGAATGCGGTCACGATGTGGTTATCCTGCTTGACTCAATTACTCGTCTTGCCAGGGCTTACAATACAGTCGCTCCTTCCAGCGGAAAAGTACTTTCCGGTGGGGTAGAAGCAAATGCATTACATAAACCAAAGCAATTCTTTGGTGCAGCACGGAATATTGAGAATGGAGGATCACTTACTGTCCTGGCAACTGCACTCATTGATACAGGATCTAAAATGGACGGTGTCATTTTCGAGGAATTCAAGGGTACCGGTAATATGGAGCTCCAGCTGGACAGGTCACTTGCCAATAAGAGGATGTATCCTTCTATCGACCTTACCAAGTCAAGTACTCGCCGTGAGGAATTACTATTGGATGATGCCATCCTTCAGCGCATGTTCATCCTCAGAAATTATCTGGCTGATATGAAGCCGGATGAAGCCATGGAATTCCTGCGCAAGCATATGTACAATACCAGGACAAACGAGGAATTCCTTATCTCGATGAATGGTTAGCTGAACCCCGGGCGTAAAAAATCACGGGAATAGGCCATTTTTTAGAAAAATTAAATACATTTGTGCCCGCTTTGAAATAAGTGGTTCGAATAACAAACAGGTATAGCGATGAAAAGGACATTTCAGCCCAGCCGCAGAAAAAAAGTCAACAAACATGGTTTTCGTAGCCGGATGAGCTCCAAGGCTGGCCGCAAGGTCGTGTCTGCCCGTCGCGCCCGTGGTCGTCACAAGCTGACGGTATCTGACACCATGAGAGTGAAGTAATTTGCTGGCATTCCACCCGCTATACATTTTCATTTTTCTATTTTGATCTATCGATGACCTTCCTCTACCGGGAAAATTGTCTTTCTTTTGACAAGCCATGGCCCGATATACACTGTCCAAACAGGAAAGATTATCCTCACTCAAAGACATCGATGCACTCTTTGAATCTGGCCTAAGTTTTTCAAAATACCCCCTTAGACTAGTGTGGCGCACTCCCATTGAAGATCCGGTAAGCCCGGTCAGGGTCATGTTTTCTGTCCCCAAAAAAAAATTTTCCAACGCCGTTGATCGTAATCGAGTCAAACGTGTTCTGCGCGAAAACTACAGACTCCTCAAGCCGGATTTCTATGAAAAGCTACCGAAGAACATGCCGCTGCACCTGGGTATTATGTACACGGGAAAAGAACTACCTGAGCATGGAATTATACAAAAGAGCCTTTCGCTTGCGTTAGATCGCCTGATCACCCAAATCCGGAAAGACTAAATGAAGCCAGCGATCCTGTTCTGTTGTATCTCGTTCCTCACCTCCACTTTTCTTTCTGGTCAAAAATATCTTATCATCCAAAGGGCAGGCACAGCCAGAACAGAGAAGATTGCAATTTTTGATGAGTTAACTTTTCAGTTAAACGACGACGACAAAGGGTGGTATAACCGTCAAATAATGGATCTCAATGCGGATGCCCAACTGATCCTGCTTGGGGAAACATGGATACCTGTTGCTGATCTCACGAGGATTCATCTCAAAAGGCAACGAGTTTTGTCGAACATAATTGGAGGTGCATTACAGGTTGGAGGTGCGTCTATGATCATGGGAGACCTCTATTCAACCTTCGTACGTGACAAACCTGAATACACTGAAGGAGGAATGGAGTACGGACTGGTCAATATTCTGGTAGGAACAGGTATCCGCGCGCTGGTAAGTCCAATCAAGTATAGACTGGGTCAAAAAACCAGATTACGAGTGATTGATATCACTTTCCGCTCCAGCGATAAGACTTAGGATTTTAATTTATCTACAAATGCCTGCAGATCCTGGATGTTGTAGTGATAGCGTCCATTTTCTCGTACAACAGGCATGGTTACACTTCCGCCATTAAACCCGTTGTTGCGTAACTGTGTCCACATATTTCCTACCTCAGGATTATCGCTTTGTGTATCCACTTCAAGAAATTCAATCCCCTTGGAGGTTAACTGTTTTTTAATGAATGAACATCTACTGCACCCGGGCTTACTATAGAGGACAATATTTGCATTCGACAATTCAGGAGCAGTAGGTTTCTTAGGTGCAGATAAAGTCGCTGGTTGTTTAGTAGTCGTAGTCGTAGTGTTTGTATTTGGTGTAGAAGTGGGAATAGATTTGATGGATTGTTTATAAGACACTTCTAACCCATATGACCAGGCTTCTCCGGGCCGGGGTGTAATTGTGGCCATTTCTTTCATCATGCCGGCAGGGACCACAGATTCTATATTAGCTGAAGGAACAATATCCATACCCTCTGAGGTTATTTTGAGATTGACCGTATAGTCTGACTTACTTGTGTTGCGGGCTATGACAATTGTTTTATCACCGTCTTTTTTCTCATACACATCGATGTCTTTATTCTGTGCATGGATAAGTGCAGAATGAATCAGGGCGACTAATAGGAAGAGTATAGATTTCATAATGTATTAGATTGCTGCAAAGTTATGGGATGCGGGGAATGGAGAGACAAGATTATGTCAATCAACTAACGGGATCAGTCGAAAGAAAGTATGATTTTTTTGTTAAGGAAGTTAACCACAATGGGCTGGCTTCAGTAATAAGAGAAATTTTTCTTTTTCTGTTTTGGTTTCTTAATGTTAAATCTTAATCCTATTTTGAATGCATGATTTGCTGTGGACGGCAAATACAGGCAAACCAATCTTATCAACTTCAAAATTTCAGCTATAAATGGGTATTGACACGAAAAACCTAAGAAACGTAGTATTGCTCGGTCATAGCGGCTCCGGCAAAACACTGTTTGCAGAAACCATGTTGTTTGAGTCCGGAGCCATCACTCGCAGAGGGACCATCGAAGGCCAGAATACTACCTCAGATTATACCAAGATCGAACAGGAAAGAGGTAATTCTCTGTTTAGCTCTTTAATGCATGCGCAATGGCGGGATAACAAAATCAATATTATTGATACTCCCGGATATGATGACTTTATTGGCGAAGTGATTTCATCCCTCAAAGTAGCCGACACAGCCATTATGATTGTCAATGCCACAAGTGGTGTTGAAGTAGGTACTGAAATTCTCTGGGAATATGTGGAGCAGTATCAAACACCTGCTATGATCGTCGTCAATCAAATGGATCATGAAAAAGCGAATTACGATAATGCTCTTGAACAAATCAAAGCCCGTTTTGGCCCAAAAGTTATTCCTGTCCAGTATCCGCTGAATGGAGGAAGTGGATTTAATACTATCGTCGATGCACTTCGTATGATCATGTATGTATTTCCAAAAGATGGAGGCAAACCAGAGAAAAAACAAATACCTGAGAGTGAAGTAGGACGTGCTCAGGCCATGCATCAGGCACTTGTGGAAGCTGCTGCTGAAAATGACGAAAGTCTGATGGAGAAATTTTTTGATGAGGGCAGTCTTAACGAACACGAGCTTGCACAAGGATTAACAATCGCTTTGGCCAACCAGCAAATCTTCCCGGTTTTCATTGCTTCAGGAAAAATGAATATGGGCAGTGGACGTATCATGGGTTTCATTAATGATATAGCTCCATCCCCTGATAAACGTCCTGCACCTACCGACACAAAAGGCGAAAAAATTTCACCCAACTCTACTGCTCCTACCAGGGTATTCATCTATAAAACAATTTCAGAACCACAGGTTGGAAATGTGTCTTATTTCAAAGTCTTCTCTGGTACTTTGAAGACTGGAGATGACCTGATCAATATAGCAAATAATAATCACGAAAGAATC
The DNA here is from genome assembly GCA_030855005.1 of Bacteroidota bacterium. Lineage (GTDB taxonomy): Bacteria > Bacteroidota > Bacteroidia > Chitinophagales > Saprospiraceae > Opimibacter. The sequence goes on from JALYSC010000066.1 coordinate 5,142, forward strand.
AATGCTATCTATATATCAAACGGTAAAAACCGCGAAGCAATAAATGAACTAAAAGCTGGAGACCTCGGTGTCACAGTTAAGCTTAAAGAAAGTCATACTAATAACACACTCACTACTAAAGGAGTAAACAATGGAATTGAACCTATACATTTTCCTGAGTCGCGTGTACGTGTTGCTGTTTCTCCACCCAATAAAGCAGATGTTGAAAAACTAGCGAAAGCATTACACACTACACACGAGGAAGATCCCACACTGATCATTGAACATTCTTCTGAGTTGAAGCAAATGTTACTGCATGGTCAGGGTCAGTTGCATCTTGATCTGATTAAATACAGAATCGAGAAAGTATATGGTGTTTCCATGAATTTTGACAAACCTAAAATTCCGTACAGAGAGACCATCACCAAAGTGGCCAATGAAATGTACAGGCACAAAAAACAGACTGGTGGAGCCGGTCAGTTTGCCGAAGTACACATGCGTATCGAGCCATATCACGAAGACATGAGCGATCCTCAAGGATTGACCACTCGAAATCGGGAAATGGAGAAATTACCTTGGGGAGGTACGCTTGCATTTTTCTGGTGCATAGTGGGTGGATCGATTGATTCTAAATTCAATAATGCCATCAAAAAGGGTGTTATGAATAAGATGACGGAGGGTCCATTGACAGGATCTCATTGCCGTGATATTCGTGTAAGTATTTATGATGGTAAGATGCACCCAGTCGACTCTAATGATATGGCATTTCAGCTTGCGGGTACGATGGCATTCAAAAATGCATTTCAGCATGCGGGTTCGCAGTTATTAGAACCTATCTATGATCTTTCTATTCTCTGCGCCGATGTAGTGATGGGTGATGTAATGGGGGATTTGCAAGGACGTCGTGCAATTATCATGGGAATGGAACGCGAAGGACATTATCAAAAAATTCTGGCCCGCGTACCGCTCGCCGAACTCCATGATTATTCTTCAACGCTCCGATCATTAACACAGGGGAAAGCCAAATTCACCATGAAACTCGCAGACTACCAGCAAGTCCCTGCCGAAATTCAGTCCAAACTTGTCACCGAGTACCAGGCACATGCTCATGATGAACACTAGACCCAGAATACATTTCTGAATCTGCTTGTGATAAATAAAAAAAGGAAAGCAATGCGTTCCTTTTTTTATTTATCCAAATCCATTGATACTAGAAAATTTTTATCGAAGAGTATCTCAAAATTCTTTAAAAATTAATTTTCGCAAATCAAGTCATCATAACCGAGAGGTCACGAATTCCTTCCTTGAATAATACAATATTAATGATGGGAAAATCTGCGCTCATCATTTTTAAATATCTCAGCGTAATTAGCGTAAAAATCCTGGGTTATGTAGCAGTCGAATGCTATCTCAAAATCGAAAATCCGAATTCGAAAATCCGAAATCATTCCTCTACTTCAAGTTTATACCCCACGCCTTTCAAAGTTTTAATATACCGTTCGCCTACTTTCTCTCTCAGCTTTGAAATATGTACATCTATTGTCCTGCTTGCGATGGGTACAGTATATCCCCATACTTTTTGAAACATCTCTTCCCGCGTAAATACCTTGCCGGGTTGTGAAGCGAGAAGCATCAAAACTTCAAATTCTTTTTTTGCCAGTGTAAGTACTTCTTCATCAATGGTGATCTGAAAGCTGCGTGGATCTATTTTCAGTGATCCAAAGTCTAACATGGAGGAAGCAAGAGCAGCAGAGCGACCTGAATCTTTTCGGCGCATCAATGCTTTAATTCGGGAAAGTAATAAGCGAGGGCGTATTGGTTTTTGAATGTAATCATCAGCGCCTGCTTCCAATCCAGCTATCTCGCTATATTCTTCACTTCTTGCTGTCAAAAATGCTATAATAGTATTTTTTAATTTCTCATTCCTGCGTAATTCATAACAGGTTTCCACACCATCCATACCCGGCATCATTATATCAAGCAGGATTAAATCCGGTACATCCGTATCCGCCATCCGAATGGCATCACTTCCATTCCCTGCCTGAATGACTTCAAATCCGTTTCGGGATAAGTTATAATCCAGGAATTCAAGGATGTCCGGCTCATCGTCGACGATGAGGACTTTGATATTATTTTCCATACGGTCGATTGCTAAAGGGGGGATATAAGGAAGCGTTTCTGCTGATCGCATGGACAAATATTGGAAAAATCCCGCAGGAACACGTCATCCATTAAAACAGTGGCACGCCATAACACCCATTAAATACGCGATTTGATTGAATTGTAAACCCTGTGTAAATGCGAAATGTCGCATTCAATTCACAAGTTGATAGTATATAATAGCACTGTAAAGGCTGGGTTAAATAAGTTGCCATGAAAACTGAAGCGAATTAACAAAAACTTGAACGCAAAAATGCAAATGGCACAAGGGTATCAAGGTAGTTTTGCAGCGAAAATTGATGGAACGAAATCCATCAATTCATCTTTGAAAAAAACTAACCACATGAAAATTCTATTTACCCTCCTTTCTATATTTATTTCCTTTCAAATATTTTCACAGAATATCGTTCCGATCGTAGACAACGATCTGCAAGGCGGACAATCCTATAATTGGACAAATGAAAATATCTACCTACTCGACGGTTTGGTGTTCCTTGAACAAGGTGGCGTTTTAAATATCGAACCCGGTACAGTCATCAAATTCACACCACGCTCAGACGTTGGTAACCCTTCTGCTTTAGTGATTACCAAAGGATCAAAAATCTATGCGGAAGGAACACTGGAAGAACCTATCATTTTTACAGCAGAAGCGGATGATGTAAATGATCCTTCAGATTTAGGACCAACAGATAATGCCCTTTGGGGTGGAATAGTCATCCTTGGAAATGGGATCACACAAAAAAATGGTAACCCTACAGTCAATATTGAAGGTATTGCCACCTCAGAACCAAGAGGTGCTTATGGAGGAACTGATAACAATGATGATTCAGGTGTATTAAAATATGTTTCAATTCGTCATGGTGGTCGTCAGATTGTATCCGGTAGTGAATTAAATGGTCTCAGTCTTGGAGCAGTTGGAAGTGGTACTACATTAGAGTATGTCGAAGTTTATGCCAACTCAGATGATGGAATTGAGTTTTTTGGAGGTGCACCGAATCTGAAACATGCAGTGGTTGCTTTCACAGAAGATGATTCATTTGACTGGGATGAAGTTTATTCTGGAAAAGGCCAGTTTTGGTTTTCTATCCAGCGCGCTGATATTGCAGATACCGGAGGTGAAATGGATGGCACTACACCGGATGATTTAACTCCCTATTCAAATCCTACCGTATACAACTGGACACACATCGGATCTGGTCCTGGTGGTGCTGCTTCTAATCCGGTTGGACTTTTGTTCCGTGCAGGTACAGCGGGTACTGTTGCCAACAGCATCATCACCGAGATGAAAAACAAAGCAATCGAAGTACAGGATAAAGATGCCGGCACAAATGATGCTCATCAAAAACTGATCAATGGAGAATTGAAAATTGCGAGCAATTTATTTTGGGCGAATGGGTCCAATACAACATTGGATGCAACCAGTACCGGGATTATCCGCGTGACATCAGGACAGCCTAATCAGGATGATCCGGATGCCTCAGATTTGATTGCTCATCTAATTGCTAATAATAGCACCATTGCAGATCCTGTGATCAAACATATCAGTCGTGATCAGGACAACAACCTGGACCCAAGACCTTCTTCTACCGGGGCAGCTTATACTAATCCGGTAGCAGCTTATCCACAGGGCGATTTGTTTTTCCAGAACGTCAATTATGCAGGTGCATTCAGCGCATCAAGCGAAGAGTTTTGGATTGGTGGATGGACGACTTTGGAAAGAAACGGACACCTTGCTGATCCAACAGTTGCTACAGAAGAACCTGCAAGCCCTTCAATTGCCGATCAATTCAACATTTATCCAAATCCGGTCACAACAGGTGGTTCTTTTTACATAGACTCACAAGTGAAGTTACCATACACTATTGCAATTTATCTGGCTAACGGTACTCAACTGTTGCGTACCCAAGGAAATGTTTCTGGTCTGACAGAGGTGAATGTCAAGGGGTTAGTCACAGGTACCTATTATGTGAAAATCGTCACAGCAGAAAATACTTTCCTCACTAAAAAGCTGATCATACAATAATAATAATGAGTTGAAGTAGAAGGACCCTCCGAAGTCCTTCTGCTTCTTTTATCCAATAAAAAATCTGTTATGAAAATCTGTTTATTATTCATAAGCATGTTGATGCTTAATTTTGCATATGCCCAAAAAGGAATTATCAGAGGGAAAATAGTCGATAAAGTTTCTGGAGAATCTTTAATCGGCGCAATTGTAGAAGTTCAAAAAGATGGTCAACAAGTGACCGGAGCTTCAACTGATATCGATGGAAACTATCTTTTCGAATTAGATCCTAATACTTACACCCTCACGATTAATTACCTCTCCTACGCACCTTACACCATCTCTGAAGTAGAAGTAAAAACCAGGGAGGTAAAAGTCCTTGATATTGCTCTTGAAGCCACCTCAGAAGAATTGGTCGAAGTGGTTGTTAAAGCTGATGCCATACGCACGACAGAAGTAGCATTAATTGCTTTACAAAGAAAAGCATACACGATCCAGGATGGACTTTCATCTCAACAAATCACCAGGACCGGAAGCTCTAACGCGGCTGACGCAATCCGCCAGATGCCAGGAGCAGTTATTGAAGGTGATCGATTTATTGTTGTTCGTGGCTTAGGCGATAGATATTCGATCTCTCAACTTAATGGAGCGACCTTACCCGGTACAGATCCTTATAGAAATAGTACGAGCATGGACCTGATTCCATCTCAGATGATTGACAATATCATTTCCGTAAAAACTTTTACTCCGGATCTGCCAGGGAATTTCTCAGGGGGCCTTATCAATATTTCAACGAAGAGTATTCCGGATCAGTTTAATCTTTCCTTTGGTATCAATACATCGTACAATACACAGTCCTCTCTGATTGATCATTTCCAGTCATCCCCTGATAAAGGTAAATATGACTGGCTTGGATTTGAAGATGGAAGCCGCAACCAGCCCGATATGCTTCTTCAGGAAGGTATACGTAATCAATTATCATCCAGTACTTATCTCGATGCCCGTCAACCAGGAAATGATGAG
>JALYSC010000448.1 GCA_030855005.1 Bacteroidota bacterium
CTTCAGGTTTTTTCGATACCCCATTCACTGTCCAGGTACTGCGGGACACCTGGTTTCCTCCACCGGAAGGATTATAGTCTGAGAATATGATATACTCTCCTCCGGCAGGAAATGTTTCCTCGATGATATAAGATCCATCCGCCTGGTATTCGGGATGAATGTGGTTATACCATCCCAGATCCTTCGAAACTACGATGACATGGATTTTGTGTTCATGGACTTCATCCAAAGGAACCTGTGTAGCATTATCTCCTTTAACACCAGGTGAAAATGCTAACTTTACTGGCTTTCCAGCCTCGATGGTTTGCGGGGTACTCACTATCCTCATCTCATACTCTTTACTTGCCGATTCGGCTGAAACGTGTTTCAGATCCATTCCGCACACAGGACATTTGCCGGCAACCGGATAGGTTTTCTCACCTTCACATTTCATTGGACAGGCATAAGCCCCTGTTTCATCGACTGTTACATTGACTTCTTTTTTCTGTTGACATGCTGCCAGGAACACTAAGCCCAAGAGGCAGCTTATAAATAAAGCTTTCATAATTTTATTTGATTTAAGGATATGATTAAAAGTTTTTTCTGGTTTACAGAAAAGAAATGGAAACAAAAGCCTGAAGCTATGCCAATGAATACAGGCTTAGCTGAAGGTTATTATATCAGTGGAGGAAGTCTAGCAGCGGAAAACCTGCTGGAAAATGAGCATGCTTCGCCCATAGAGCGCACTGGGCGGTCCATGTGAAGGGTATGCACTATTCACAGAAGCGAAATGAGCAGATAAACTGCTCTGAAAAAATTGGACAGAGACAGCTGATGCTTGATCAAAGCTTTTTAATGAAAAATTAATTCCGGAAAGGATTATCTCCGGGTTAAGCTGCGCAAAACCTGAATGATTTTCACAGCAAGGTCTGGCTTCATACGAAACTCCTTCCTGCTTCGATTCAGGTAGATGGCAAAGTCCGGCAGTTTGATTGTTTTTTGACTTACTGCAGCAGGATTTGGCAGGTATGAACGCAGATGACCATGATTTACCCTGCGTATGACAGACATGGGTAAATACCGGGATGCCGACGTTGGTCAGCAACATCATGATGGCAAGATGGTATGAAAGGAGTCTGCGAATCATACGGTTAGAACCCAAAAGTAAGCTAAATATTGCTTTATTAGATTACTCCAGACTGGTCCGCACATAATGTCCGGGCAGTATGGGTTGTGAGTAGTGGAATGTCATAAACGACCCTAACACTATCATCAAGCTCAGTTAAGGAAAACAAGGCAAGACCGGGATTGAGCAGATTATAACTCCATCCGCGTTTTGAACTCATCCGTTCAATGAGCAGTGTGGCAAAACACATCCGGGCTTCTTCTACTGAATCCAGATCAGAATTATAATCACAGTAATTCGATTCGTTAGCGTTTTCCCAATGTTGTTTTCAGTTTTTATCTGAAAGGAATAACCTTATTCGATAATCAGTTTTTTTGTAATGAAACCCAATTCTGTTTCCAAATAAATAAAGTAGATACCGGGGCTAAACCGGTTTACTGGGATGGTTACGATCTGGGGTGGTAGTGTGTTTTTTAAATAAACCATACCAACTACATCGGTGAGAATAATTTGAAGCGGATTTGATATTTCTTTTCCAAAATCAACGGTAAGTGTTTCGCTTACGGGGTTGGGATAAATTGAAATCAATCCTTCGTTCAATTCATTTAATGCTGTTGGAAGCAACCAGCAACTTTCAAAAATAGGACTATCGTAAATCAATGTATCATTACGATTCATGCACAACATATTAATTCCTGATCCATCTATCTGGCAATATTGATTTTGTGCAAACAGACCTTGCAGATTTCCAATGCCTTCAACCCATTCCGTATAAAATTCTGTTCCGGGTTGATCCTCATAACAACGAAGCAGAATTCTTGACCTGGGTTCACCATTCAACAGATAATAGGTGTCGATACTATCAACAATTAACGGGACGTCGTTATATCCGAAAAATGTATCATTCTCCAGTAAATTATAGTCATACAAAATATTCTCGCGGTTGTATTCGCGCACATACACGATCCGATCTTGCAGCCGCAGAAATAATGCTGTGTTCTGCCAGGTCGCAGGGCTTTCATCTTCTGATTTCAAAAGCTCATAATATGTGGTATCTGAAAAAACGGTAGGTGTGCTGCTGATTGTATGGCTAAACGTTTGACTCCAGTTTCCGAAAGCTATATGTTCTGTCCATTGATAACTGGAATCCAAAAACCCAACAGGCTTCGGAATGATCGTATCAACGAATGTAATGGAAGCATCCAGCGTCGTGCCGTTTAGGCATTCATCTATTACTGTAAAGGTGACCAGCTGGCTGAATGGCGCCAGGCATGAATCAGGCATGGTAGTTAAATCATGTGACCACACAAGTGTACCGCACTGATCAGACACTATGGCATCGGCATGATTATCCAGCCATACCTGAATGACAGAGTCCTGATCTACATCCTCACAATCGATGACAATGTCTTTAGCCTGCTGCAGGATCACAGGGCCGGTGGAATCCTCAATGCGAAGTGTGACTGTTGTAGAACTTATATTTAAACAAGCATCAATTGCGTTGAATGTGACTTCTGCACTACCACTACCACCACACTCTAAATTAAAACCCGAATAATTATTCGTCCAGCTAAAGAACGGATCACACGCATCGTAAGCCTGTGCTCCACCCTGGCGGTTAAGCCAGTGTGTAATAATTGCTTCCTGGTTGGCGGCGCTGCATTCGATGATCGTATCCTGAGCTTGTTGGGTGATTACAGGGGGTGTATTGTCGTCCATACTAAAGTCTGCAGTTGTGGTAGCCTGATTACCACAATTATCCGTCGCTATAAAATATACAGTTTGGAAAAATGATCCCGCGCAGTCATCGATAACGACGATATCAAATGACCATTGGACGATCCCGCAAAGATCTATGGCCCGGGCGCCTCCATGATTGTCAATCCAGGCGTAGTACGGTCCAAGGTTTGGGTTACACTCAAGCAC
>JALYSC010000449.1 GCA_030855005.1 Bacteroidota bacterium
GTACTTAAAGAGATTGATTGTAGGTGGCTTTGATGGTGTGTATGAATTCAGTAAAGACTTCCGTAATGAGGGAATGAGCCGTTTTCATAATCCTGAATTTACCCAGATAGAATTATATGTGGCATATAAAGATTACGAATGGATGATGTCACTTGTCGAAGAGATGATTGAGAAAGCCGCTATGGATATTCATGGAAAAACCCAAGTGCAGGTCGGAGAACATGTAATTGATTTTAAACGCCCATGGAAGCGCTATTCAATGTATGAAGCTATTGACCACTTTACCGGTATTGATATCAGTGAAATGGATGAAGAAGGGTTAAGAGCAGTTACAAAGCAACTTCACATTCACATAGAACCAGGACATGGTAAAGGAAAAATCATCGATGAGATATTCGGTGCAAAATGCGAGGCTCAATTGATTCAGCCTACATTCATTACTGACTATCCTATAGAGATGTCACCGTTGGCAAAGAAACATAGAACCAAAGCAGGATTGGTAGAACGTTTTGAAGCGATTTGTAATGGAAAAGAAATAGCAAATGCGTTTTCAGAATTAAATGATCCTATTGATCAGCGTGCCCGCTTTGAAGAACAACTTGAACTTGGTAAACGCGGAGACGATGAAGCAATGGTACTTGATGAAGATTTTCTTCGCTCACTTGAATATGGCATGCCACCAACATCCGGCTTAGGAATTGGAATGGACAGACTTGCGATGATCATGACCAATTCAAAATCAATTCAGGATGTACTTTTCTTCCCTCAGATGAAGGCGGAAAAGAATACTGAAACTGAAGAGAATGAAAATGAAGTGTAATTAATTTCGGAGAATACCTAGTTCTGTAACTCCTCCCTGTACAACGTCTCCAATTTTGACGGTGATTTCAGTATTTAAAGGAAGAAAGATATCTACGCGGCTACCAAATTTAATAAAGCCAAATTCCTCGCCTTTATTGAGATGCGTGTTTTCACTAACATAGCTCACAATTTTGCGTGCGACTTTACCTGCAATTTGTCGCAACAATATATTCGTCTCGCGGTGACGGATCACTACTGTATTACGTTCGTTGAGTTCTGACGATTTCGGATGCCAGGCGACGAGATATAGTCCGGGGTGATATTTCTGATAAACAACATTTCCTTCGACAGGGGACCGATTGCTATGCACATTTAATGGAGACATAAAGACTGAAACCTGAATCACTTTGGTTTTTAGAAATTCATTTTCAATCGTCTTTTCTATGACAACAACTTTGCCATCCGCAGGGGAGAGAATTGTATCTGGTTTTTGAGCTGTATAAAGTCGATCCGGATTTCTGAAAAAAATCAAAAACATCACCAGGAAAAACACACTCAATAAAAACAGGAGCACTGTAAGTATCGAAGTGAAAAACATAACGAAAATCAGGGTTGCCAGGAAAAAAAAGCCTGCACTGATCAGATATGGTTTGCCTTCTTTATGTAATTTATAGCTCATAGGACGAAGATACAGTATGCTAAGGCTGCAATCGGCAGCACAAATAAAAGAGAATCATACCGGTCCAGGATTCCACCGTGACCTGGGAGGATAGAACCACTATCCTTCACACCCGCGTTGCGTTTAATAGAGGACTCCCAAAGGTCACCCGCTAAAGCAAATACCGAGGTCGTCAATCCGAGCATCAGAATATAATTCATTGACAGATTATGCCAGATGCGCCATAATACAATGGCAGCAAGGATCGTAAGTACGGTACCTCCGATAGTCCCCTCTACACTTTTTCCAGGTGAAATGGACGGAGCTATTTTTTTATTTCCCCACTTAGAACCGACAAGGTATGCACCAACATCATTAACCCAGATTAATATCACAGGGATCAGAATATATCGGTATTCATAATCATTAATTAAAATAAGGCATCCACTTAATAGAGGAATTGCGATGTAAGTAAAAGCAGACATCATGGTTCGAGCCTTCGTTACAATTTCTTGCGGAGTGGTATTACCCACGATCTTAAAGATCATGAGGAAGGGAATGATGCACCCGATAACTGCAAGGATGATGAGTTCGAAACTGAATTGAATGATCGATATTCCAGCGACTAATATTAGCACTGCAATCGATAATGGAAAAAACGTATTCCAGATGGATACATTTTCTTTCCACTCAAGTGATAAATATTCACGTGTAGCGAAAAGTCCAATTAAAGCAAGCCAAGCGACATAGCTATAAGGAGACAGAATAATCGCTGCCAGCGTAATGCCAACAATAAAGATGCCGGTGATAAACCGCGTTCCGAGTTCACGAGTGTTCAAGAGGCTGCTTGTTTTTCCGGATTTGCAGATAAATGAAATACATGCCCACGATACTTATTACTATCAGCCACCACGTTAGGTCCTCACTATTGCCACCTTCAAATTCATCCATATCTATGCCCATGGTATAAATCAAAAAAATCTGAATACCATTATTGAAGGCATGTACGATCATTGGCACCCACAGATTTTTAGTCCAGTGATACAGATAACCAAGAATAGCGCCAAGCACAAGTCTGGGAAGAAATCCTTCAAATTGCATGTGGATAGCACTAAATATAAAAGCCGCCATCCATATGCCGGCAATAGGACTTTTTAGTATTCCACTGATCTGCTTTTGCACGATGCCCCGAAAGAGCAGTTCTTCACCAATGCCAGGCAAAACAGCAATCAACAAAAAATTGAGAAGAAAAATAATTGGCGAATGCATGTCTAAAATTGACTTGAGTGTATCTGACGCCTGATCTTCAAAGCTGATTGCCCATGATGGAAGCGGAATGGCCTCGTTGAGCATAAAACTGAGATTAACTAATGGATAGGTCGCGACCAAAAAGAGAATACCAAGAATGCAAAGCAACCATGTTGGTAAGCGTTGCAGATCAAATCCTTTCCAGAATCCGGTTTTATGAAAAATAAATCCGAACACAATTCCAGGAAGAATAAATACAAGCAGGTGCTGCGCCGCTAACAGTGCACGTATGGTGCCGGCAGTCATTCCGTCCATACC
>JALYSC010000450.1 GCA_030855005.1 Bacteroidota bacterium
GTGTACGGATACCTGCCTGAAGGGTTATACTGCGAAGTTGTTTGCCGTTGTTGTTGCTAAACTTAATTTTAGGTACCTGATATTGAACGGATGATTGGAGAAAAAGAGTTTTGTCGCCTAATACCGCATATTCAAGTCCACCACCAATATTCAAAGAGACAAAACTCTTTGTACTGAGTGGCGCTCCATCGCGGATATGTTCACTTACTCGTCTTGTTTCACGAATCGTTTGGGCCAGTGAAGGATTATTGTTTGGATTCTCGCCGATGGATAATGAAGGGAAATGATATTTGATGACTACATCGATATCGGACTGTGCGATCAGGTGTAATCCAAATCCGGCAATGCCATATACTTTGAAAGGTCCACGTTGATCAAGCCTGTAGCGAAGCTGCAGTGGCGCTGAAACTAATTGGAGTCTCATGGCCTGGAATTCAACTATACCATTATCAAATGCACCTCCAACGATCAGTTGACGTCCCGGCCTGAAATTTTTCGAACTATAGATAATGCCTGTTTCGATTGCCCAGCGGGGATGGCCAATACCTATAGTGAATCCACCTCCCATGCTGGTACTTGGAATACCTTGTTGCGGGAAAATGATCTGTCTGCCGGCACTATATAGCTTGTCTTCCGGCATCCGCAACCTGTTATAATCCATTTGCGCTACGATACCAAATTCTGTGAAGCGCCTTGGTTTTTGCTTTACAAAAGTTGGATGTGGCAATTGTTTTTTACTCCATGATATGGGTCGGAATGAAGTTGCCAGCAAATTGGCAGCCACTACATCATGCGATATAATTTGGTCCTCCCATTTATAAATCCGGGATGCAGCAGGTGAAGATGAAGTGATGGATTCTATTGCTTCCTGTGAAGCATTTATCTCTGTAGAAACTATAGGATGAATGACTCGGGGAAGAGAATTTATTTCAGCATCTTTCGAAATTGCTAACGAAGAAATATTTTTTTGATCGTAAGTAATTTCTTCTGACAAATTGGATTGAGTTGAAATATTTCTAATGATATTTTGATTTCCTGATGTTAAATTATTTTTATTTGAAAATGAATATTCGTTGTACGCTAACTGTTTTTCATTCTTTGCGCCGTTACTTCTTATTCCAATACTGCCTGATGTAGCATCACTTAATTTTTGATTCTTGAGTGAGGTATTTTTATTTGAAAGAGCGGAAGCATCTGCAAATTCATTGATTTCTTCTGATGCATTCAGCTCAGCACGATCGGAATTAGGCGTGGATGGAAGGATGTTCTTTTGAAATTCTTGTTTTTCTTCTGAGGGTACTTCAAAAGGAAGTTTGCCCATTTGACTCATTTTCAGCACAGTGAAAAGGAGTAACAGGACGGCGGACACTTCCACTACTTTGAAGGCAATAAGTTTCGTGCGCAGGTAACCGATGCCGGATAATCTCGAGACCAGCTTGGTCCAGGTGTGTGGTTGATATTCCGCCTGGAACTGTTGAATGCGATGGCGAATATTTTCATCAAACTGGGGATCAGCCTGCAGTGAGGATTCTATGCGTTCCCAGCCAAGGGAGGCGGCTTCTTTGGATTGGAAAGAGGATAAGGGTTCGCGAAGGCTTTCATCGAAGTCTGCGTCATTGCTAATGTCTTCGAGATAATCTTGTTCATGCTGATAGTCTGAAAATGCATTCCAGTCCGGGTGCATTTCTTCAGGTGTATAGTTGCCCAGGATGTCTTTAAGATTTTCCTCCCACTCCTTATTTTCCATGTCTACCCATTGTAACAGCAAGTAAATCTTTAAGCTTCGAGCGGGCTTTGACTAAATTGGATCGGCTGGTGCTCTCGGTAATGTCCAGGATATCGGCGATTTCCTTGTGAGAAAAGCCCTCTACCACATAAAGATTAAACACAGAACGATACGCAGGGGACAACTGCTGTATGCATTTAATAATTTCCTGTACGGTCAATCGACTGAGCGCATCCGGATCGGATGATTGCACACTGTAAGCGGTCACCAGATCGTCTGTGCGGCGGCGGGATTGCATCCGGTAATAGTCAATAGCAGTATTGACAATGATGCGACGCATCCAGGCGATCAATGAGGTACCCGGCTGATATTTTTGGATGTTATTAAGGATCTTGATAAATCCTTCGTGAAGGATATCTAATGCGTCATCCTGATTGCTTGAATAGCGGAGGCAGACGCCCATTAGGACGCTGTAGTTTTCTTCATACAATTGCTTCTGCGCCCATTTCTCCTTGGCGACACAGGCTTCGATGAAGTCCCGCTCTTGTTTTTCCAGGCTGATTGATAAACTCATAAGTAGTTGAAATATCGGAATAATCCGGCAACTTCAGCCAGACTCGGGCCCTGTCAATCATTAACGTCCTGTTAAATGTTTTGGCTGCGTAACCAGGCCCAGTAAATAAGACACATATTCAATACCTTCCCCCCTTATGGAAACCAACCTTGAAGCCCTGCAATACCCCGTAGGCAAACATACCTGGCCACAGAACGTCACGGATCAGGAAGTGCAACATGCTATTAAAAGTATAGCAGCCTTTCCTGATAAGATCCAACATGCCACAGAGCGGCTCGACAAGGAGCAACTGGATACTCCTTACAGACCTGGTGGTTGGACGGTAAGACAAGTAGTCCATCATGTTGCCGATAGTCATCTCAATGCTTACATGCGATTCAAATTAGCGTTGACAGAGGAGGATCCTGTTATCAAACCTTATGATCAGACTCGCTGGGCGCAATTAAGTGATAGTACATTGCTACCACCAGCGATATCATATCCGATCATCAGGGGTATTCACACCCGATGGGGGATCATTATGGAAAATATTCAACCGGAAGTGTGGGATCGCGTGTTTATACATCCGGAGCACAACTGGCGTATTTCCTTACGCCAAGCTGCCATGCTCTACGAGTGGCATGGGAACCATCATCTGGCGCATGTCACGAAGCTGGCAGAGAAGATGGGGTGGTGAATCAGTTAGTGGGGCATTCAAAAAAGCAGTTTCATCTACAGAATCATT
>JALYSC010000451.1 GCA_030855005.1 Bacteroidota bacterium
GGTCATGGTCCCAAACCATTGCATGACGCGATGAAGGGGCGAACCTATGCGTTCGCCCACATCACCTATGCGTTCGCCCACATCACCAATGTCTTCGCCCACATCACCAATGTCTTCGCCCACATCACCTGCATCATCCGGTATCGGCGAACACATGGGTTCACCCTTAATGGGCGAACACATAGGTTCGCCCCTACCAAAATGTTCGCCCACATCACCAATGTGATAGCCCACATCACCTGCATCATCTGGTATTGGACCGTTTCGTTCGACCGGAATGGGGCGATTGGCCCCCAAATTTTCGATGATGCAATGAAAATGATTTGGCATGATGACGTGGGCATCGCATTTGATGTCGGGGAACTTATTTTCCAATTCCAAATACCATTTTTCTATCATTTTTCCAGCATCATTCATGATCATTTGACCATCGGTAATTTTACCCAATAAACATGTCATATTTTGGATGCAAACGGTCACGAAATATCGACCTGGCTGCGAATAATCGTATCCTTTTAAACGGATTGACCTCCGATGATGGATGGTGGAGTTAAATGACATAACCCAGGATTAACTGGTGATTTTTATTTTCATACTGGCGGAATAAAAATAGTCCCTCCAAGTCATAAATGCAATTCACCAGTTGGCAGCCAGAATTTTTAATCTGGCGCATTAAGCCTCACTACCAACTTTGGACAAGATCTACAAAGGACATGTGAGTTATTGGCAACAACTTTTGTATTAAACGAAATGAGGTCATCGCCCGATCAGTTTCAAAAACTCATCCTTCTTCCTTCTCGATACAAGCACATGTGTGCCATTTTTTAGTTCAACCTGACCTCCATCACCTCGTATATATTTTTTGATAAACTGAAGATTGATGATATGGGAATTGTGAATACGGAAGAAATTATCAGTTGGAAGGATATCTTCGAATTCCTTCAATGTCCGACTGGCTAATAATTTAGCGTGATCATCAAAATAAATATCCGTGTAGTTGCTTTGAGCTTCGAGGTGGATGATATGACTGATATCAAAAAACAAGAGTCCATCCTGACTGGGGATTGCTATTTTATTGAGAAAGGGCTTGGATAGTAAATTTTGTTCCAGGGCTTCCATTTTCTTACTGGTGTGATCAGATGGCGGCAATGTTTCAATACGCTCTATCGTAGAGATCAACTCATCGATATCGACAGGTTTCAAGAGGTAATCAAATGCTGCATACTTGATTGCTTTAATAGCATACTGATCATAAGCTGTTGTAAAAACAAGATGAAATTTTTTATCCGGGATTTTCAATAACATATCGAATCCATCCATGCCTGGCATTTCAATATCCAGGAAAACTAGTTGAGGGGCTTTGCTTATAATTATGTCAAGTCCTTCGCGTCCACTCTCTGCTTCTGCGATGACCTGTACCTGAGGGCAATAATCTTTCAATTTCTGCCTCAAAGCAATCCTGCCATTTACCTCATCATCAATAATGATTGCTGTCAGCATCATGTAGTCTTTAGATGTATTGTAATACGGGTCCCTGTTGGCTGTCCATTCATCTCCAGGTCCTTAACCTGAACTGAGGCAACTTCTTCATCATTAAATAACCGCACCCGATCACTGCTGATCTGCATCCCGAATCTTTTTTCGTGTTTACGCCATTCTCCGTTTACATGTTTGCGGCCCACTCCATTGTCTTCAATCACATACACAAGATGATTCCTATCACGAGTGATCCCGATCTCCAGTGTTCCTGCCTTATCAGATCGATGAATGAGACCATGCAAAATTGCATTTTCAACATAAGGCTGAATAATCAGGGGAGGCACTTTATAATCTTCTTCCAATATGATCGGGTCTATAAGGATCGTAGATGTAAAGGTATCCGGATGCCTGATTTTCTCAAGGTCCAGATATAATTGCAAGGTATCCAGGTCTTTTGAAAGAGGCACTGTCTTTTGCTTTGAACTTTCAAGCACATTGCGGATGAGTTTTGCAAATTTATTGAGATAGAGTGTGGCTCTGTATTTGTCATTGCTCTGGATCATAGCATCTATACTGTTGATGCAATT
Organism: Bacteroidota bacterium; assembly: GCA_030855005.1. Lineage (GTDB taxonomy): Bacteria > Bacteroidota > Bacteroidia > Chitinophagales > Saprospiraceae > Opimibacter. The sequence continues at coordinate 2,067 of JALYSC010000451.1, forward strand.
AAAGATGAAATGCGGATTCATCTGTGATCTCAAAGCCATCATTTCTGTTTCAGCAATCTGGTGCTTTAAATCTGCTTCATTACGAATGGTTTGGATCCTGCGGCGCAATAGAAAGTATACAAAAGATCCAATGGAAAGCACAGCCAGAAGTCGAAACCAAAAAGTACCCCACCATGGTGGTTTGATTACGATAGGGATAGATGTAATCAAAGCTGTATCATCTGTTTCACTAGTTTTGACTTCGAAGTTATACTCACCCGGTTTTAGGTCAGTATAATCTGCGAATTGTTTGGTGGTCGTATAATTCCATGTTTTATCGATATCAGATAGTCGATAATAATAATTGGTCTGTTTTGGTCCTGAGTAATCAAGTGCGGCAAATTCAATCGTAAGAAAATTGTGATCATAAGGAAGCACAATGGAGTGTTGCACATTAAGGATTGAATCAATGTTGATTTGTTCATCAAAAACTTTAAATCCACTGATTTCAACACGAGCTGCTGAACCCGGAGAAAGATGCAATCTCAATGGATCAAAACAGATGACTTCGGAAGTTGATGATGTCATCCATCTTCCATCACTCATTTCTACAAACCAGATAGATCCGAGGGCTTCCTGAAGGATGGAGTGGTCCATGTGAAATACAACCTGATTAGTCAGATCGTGACTGAATTTATAAAGGCTGAAATTAGTCGTCATCCAGTAATTTCCAAGGCTGTCTTCATGAATGGCCCATGTAGAAGTATTGGGAGGCAGATATATGTTGGGTGGAACAGAAAACACCTTGCTTCGCTTATTAAATAAATATAATCCATGGTAGATAGTCGTAACCAGCAGTGTGGAGTCATTATATTCTTCGACTGCATTAGTGGTAATCGTTATACTGGAATCAATATCACCTGGCACATATGTGGCAATGTACTTTCGTGTAGTGATATCAAATTCTTTTAGAC
>JALYSC010000452.1 GCA_030855005.1 Bacteroidota bacterium
CACCTACACGGATGATACCGTTTTCATCAAGGTCCTTAGTAGCTTCTTCGCTTACGTTAGGGATATCATTTGTCAATTCTTCTTCACCGAGTTTAGTATCGCGTACTTCGAGTTCGAAGCTTTCGATATGAACGGAAGTGAAAATGTCTTCTTTAACAATGCGCTCAGATACCACGATCGCATCCTCGAAGTTGTAACCCTTCCAAGGCATAAATGCCACTTTGAGATTCTGTCCGAGTGCGAGTTCACCTTTCTCTGTAGCATAACCATCGCAAAGGATTGTACCTTCTTTTACTCTGTCGCTTTTCTTTACGATGGGCTTAAGGTTAATACAGGTTCCCTGGTTAGTTCGCTGGAATTTGGTGAGGTAATAAGTCTTAAGATCATCTTCAAAGCTTACCAGTTGATCTTCTTCAGAGCGATCGTATTTGATGATGATTTTAGTAGCGTCTACATACTGGACGATACCGGGACCTTCAGCATTAATCAACATGCGGCTGTCCAATGCCACTTTCGCTTCAAGGCCTGTACCAACAATGGGAGAGGCAGGCTTAATCAAAGGAACAGCCTGACGTTGCATGTTTGATCCCATCAATGCACGATTCGCATCATCATTTTCAAGGAAAGGTATCAGTGAAGCAGAAACACCTACAATCTGATTAGGAGCTACGTCCATATATTCGATCTCATCAGGACCAAGCATTGGAAAATCACCATGCTCTCTTGATTTGATACGCTCTGTCATGAATGCACCTGTCTTATTATCGATCGGCGTATTAGCCTGTGCGATTTTCAGGTAATCCTCTCCTTCTGCAGTGAGATACTCTGCATGACCCTTAAGCACTACACGGCCATCAGTAACTTTGCGGTAAGGAGTTTCAAGGAATCCCATCTTATTGATCTTCGCATGTACACAAAGTGTGGAGATCAGACCAATATTTGGACCTTCCGGAGTTTCAATCGTACAAAGACGTCCGTAGTGTGAATAGTGTACGTCCCGTACCTCAAAACCTGCTCGCTCTCTTGAAAGACCGCCTGGGCCGAGAGCTGAAATTCTACGCTTGTGCGTAATTTCAGATAACGGATTCGTTTGGTCAAGGAATTGAGAAAGCTGACTTGTTCCAAAGAATGAGTTGATCACCGATGAAAGAGTACGCGCATTGATCAGGTCGATTGGCGTGAAGACTTCGTTATCACGTACGTTCATACGTTCACGGATGGTCCTTGCCATTCTTGCAAGACCTACGCCAAATTGGGCATACAATTGTTCTCCAACTGTTCTTACCCTTCTATTAGAAAGGTGATCAATATCATCGAGCTCAGCTTTTTGATTTGTGAGACTGACGAGATATTTTACGATAGAGATAATATCCTCTTTCGTTAGTACCTGCAGTTCCATATCAATATCAATATTGAGTTTGCGGTTGATTTTATATCGTCCTACGTCACCGAGGTTATAACGTTTGTCAGAGAAGAACAACTTGTCGATGATACCACGAGCTGTTTCTTCATCCGGTGGATCAGAACCTCTGAGTTGACGATAGATATACTGGACAGCTTCCATTTCGGAGCTGGTCGGGTCTTTCTGAAGTGTATTGTAAATAATGGAATAATCCTCACCGATATCCTCACGCTGAAGGATAATAGTGGATTCATTTGCTTCGAGGATCATGTCGATGTGTTCTTCATCTATGATCACATCGCGCTCGAGGATGATTTCATTACGTTCGATAGTTACTACTTCTGCTGTATCCTCATCCACAAAGTCTTCGGTCCATTTTCTCAGGATACGCGCAGCGAGTTTACGGCCAATAGCTTTTTTTAAAGAGGCCTTGCTCACTTTCACTTCTTCAGCTAGCTCAAACAGGCTAAGTATTTCGCGGTCCGAGTCATATCCGATAGCTCGAAGCAATGTAGTGACCGGGAATTTTTTCTTACGGTCGATGTAGGAGTACATCACATTGTTGATATCGGTTGCAAATTCCATCCATGCACCTTTGAATGGGATGACACGCGCAGAATAAATTTTTGTTCCATTCGGGTGGTACGACTGGCTAAAAAATACACCAGGTGATCTGTGGAGTTGCGATACTATTACACGCTCTGCACCATTGATCACGAAAGTTCCTTTAGGCGTCATGTAAGGAATGTTGCCAAGGAATACATCCTGTACGATCGTCTCGAAGTCAATATGTTCTTCATCATTACAAGAGAGACGAAGTTTGGCTTTGAGGGGAACACTGTACGTTAATCCACGGTGCATACATTCTTCGATCTTGTAACGTGGTGGATCGATGAAGTAGTCAAGGAATTCAAGAACGAAAATGCTTCTTGCATCAGAAATAGGGAAATTTTCCTGAAACACTTTGTAGAGACCTTCACTGTTCCGGTTTTCCGGAGTGGTCTCAAGTTGGAAAAATTCCTGGAATGATTTAAGCTGGATCTCTAAAAAATCCGGGTATTGGGTATTGAGGTCAATCTTACCAAAATTGACTCTCTCTTTGGTAATGGTTTTAACAGCTGTGTTACCGGCCATGGATCGTTACGATTTAAGATGTAAACTCTTAGAAGCCAAAAAAAACTTTTTACAAATAGCTTAGCCGGACGGTTATTCTACCATCCGGCTAAGCCTTTGTATTCATACAATGTTATATCTCAATGATGTACTTCAGTTTGGTGTAGTCATCTTTTAAGATTAGGTAATAATACGAGCGACGTGGTACTCTTATTTGAGTTCTACCTCTGCACCGGCTGCTTCAAGAGCTGCTTTTACAGAGTTAGCCTCATCCTTTGGAGCGCCTTGTTTCAACATCGCAGGTGCACCGTCTACCAGATCCTTAGCTTCTTTCAAGCCAAGACCGAGGAGAGTTTTTACTTCTTTTACAACCTGTAGTTTATTACCACCGGCTGATTTCAGGAAGATGTCAAACTCAGTTTTCTCTACTGGAGCTGCTGCATCACCTCCTCCGGCTGAAGGAGCTGCTATTGCTATTGCTGCTGCTGCTGGCTCGATTCCGT